>NZ_BBSK01000152.1:0-20597 GCF_001319805.1 Burkholderia sp. E168m22 | reverse complement strand
GCCCCACAGCGCGAGCAGGCACGCGGTGGCCGCGGTCGACGCGCCGAAGCCCGTCAGCGCGACCGCGATCGCGGCCATCAGCAGCGGCGTGGCGACGAGCGTGCGGTGCAGCCCGTATTTGAGGACGCCGCCGATCAGCGCGGTGCCCGCGACGCCCGCGACGCCGATCACGAGCAGCATCAGCGACAGCGTGGTCGTGCCCGCGTGGGTGACGGTTTCGAGGAACGGGCGCAGGTAGGTGAACAGCGCGAACTGGCCCATGAAGAACACGCCGACCGCGGCCATGCCCCATGCGACCGGCCGCCGGGCCAGCAGCGCCGCCGCGCCGACGCGCGTGCGCGGCGGCGCGGACGGCATCGCCGGCAGGCTGACGAGCTTCCAGCCGAGCGCGAGCGCGGCGACCGGCACGACGCAGAAGAACGCCCAGCGCCAGCCGACGATCGCGCCGAGGAAGCTGCCGAGCGGCGCGGCCACGACGGTCGCGAGCGCGTTGCCGCCGTTCACGATCGCCAGCGCGCGCGGCACCTGGCGGTCCGGCACGAGACGCATCGCGGTCGCGGCGGACATCGACCAGAAGCCGCCGATCGCCACGCCGATCAGCGCGCGGCCGGCGATGAACGCCCCATAGTTCGGCGCGAACGCGACGACCGTGCCGGACACGATCGTCAGCAGCGTCAGCGACAGCAGCAGGCGCTTGCGATCGCAGCGCCCGGCGAGCGACGCGATCAGCAGGCTCGTCACGAGCGCGAACGCGCCCGATACGGAGATCGCCTGGCCGGCCTGGCCTTCGCTGACGTGCAGGTCGCCCGCGATCGGCGTGAGCAGGCTGACCGGCATGAATTCGGACGCGACCAGCGCGAACGCGCCGAGCGACATCGCGAGGACGGCGCCCCACGCGGCGGTATGGCCCGGCGCGGCGCCGCACTCGGGCGTGGAAACGGATTGCATGACGGAAATCGGAGCGAACGGGGCCGGTCGCGGGCTCAGTCGCAATGCGCGGCCGTGTCGCGGCCGGCCAGATGCGTGCGCGCGTCGTCGTTGCGGGCGGCCTCCACCTTGATGGCGGCGGCCTGCGCGTCGTCGACCCACGTGCGCGGATTCATGCGGGCGGGATTGAACCCGGCGGCCGAGTAGCGAACCATGTCCTCGCGAACCTGCTCGCGGGTGAGGCCCGACGCGGATTGCGCGAGCAGCGGGGTGGACGCGACGAGCGCGGCGACGGCGGTAACGGTGGCGAAAAGACGGGTATTCATGGCGTGTGATTCCGGAAAGCGGGAGGCCGGCGTGCCGGGCGGGAGCGCGGCGCGACGGGTCGATGGCTTCGCAGTCTAGCGAGTCGTCCGGCATCGATTAAGTAGCACGGCGCGCTTGGACTTATTAGCTAAACCGATGAATCGCCGCCGGCGATGCTACGATTGGCGCTCGTCCCGACCGGAGCCTTTCGACATGGCGCGCGAAAATTTCAACGATCTGCTCGTCTTTCTCGCGGTGGCCCGCGATCGCAGCTTCACGCGCGCGGCCGCGCGGCTCGGCGTGTCGCAGTCGGCGCTGAGCCAGACCGTGCGCGATCTCGAAGCGCGGCTCGGCGTGCGGTTGCTGGCGCGCACGACGCGCAGCGTGTCGACGACCGAGGCCGGCGAAGCGCTGTTCAATGCGGTGGCGCCGCGCATCGACGAGATCTCGGCGCAACTCGCCGCGCTGTCCGATTTCCGGGACAAGCCGGCCGGCGTGGTGCGCATCACGGCCACCGAGCATCCGATCGACACGGTCATCTGGCCGAAGCTGCGGGCCGTGCTGCCCGACTATCCGGACATCCGCGTCGAGCTGTCGGTCGACTACGGGTTGTCGAATATCGTGGAAGAGCGCTACGACATCGGCGTGCGGTATGGCGACCAGGTGGCGCAGGACATGATCGCGGTGCGCATCAGCCCGGACATCCGGATGGCGATGGTCGCCGCGCCGTCCTATCTCGACGGCCGCAAGCCGCCGAAGAAGCCGCAGGATCTGCTCGACCACGACTGCGTGACGCTGCGGCTCGCGACCGCGAAGGGCATCTACGCGTGGGAATTGAAGAAGGGCAAGAACGCGATCCAGGCGCGCGTGAACGGCCGGATCACCTGCAACACGCAGCCGCACCTGCTGCAGGCGGCGCTCGACGGCTTCGGCATCGCGTTCGTCACCGAGGACATCGCGCACGCGCATCTGCGCAGCGGCGCGCTGCGGATCGTGATGCCGGACTGGTGCCCGGTGTTCCCCGGTTATCACGCGTACTATCCGAGCCGCCGCCAGGCGTCGCGCGCGTTTTCGGTCGTGATCGACGCGCTGCGGCATCGGTCGTAGCGCACGGCGTCCGGCGCCGGCGCGGCGCGGGCCCCACGCGCGGATAGAAAAAGAACGCCCCGCGCGGGGCGGGGCGGGTCGAACGGATGCGCCGGCGAACCGGCGCGCGTCAGAGGTGGTCAGTGACGGCCGCGCGTACGCGGATCGTCGAGATCCTCGGTCGGATCGGTCAACCCGAGCTCGTCGCCGGCACTCCAGTACGGCGTGCTGCCGTAGAACTCGTGCAGCGGCTCGGCCCATTGCGGATCGGCCATCGCCGGCCAGTGGTCCTTGTCGAACCCCGGCGCATTGCGAATCCGCTCGGACGATACCGACAGCAGGAAGCACTTGCGTTCGGTATCGAGCGTCAGCGCGCTCCACGGAATCGCGTGCAGCTTGTCGCCGATGCCGAGGATGCCGCCGCTCGACAGCACCGCATACGCGATGCGGCCGGAGCGCACGTCGAGCATGATGTCCTTGATCTTGCCGACATCGTCGCCGTCGGTCGTATAAACCTTGTCGCCTTCCAGCGTATCGGCTGCCATCACGTCGGGGCCGGGGCCGGCCGCCGTCGCGGCGCCCTTGCCGATGATGCGGGTCTGACCTTGATCGGGAGTCTGCATGGTTTCCTCCAGGCTGTGTGGGGCGCGACCGTGCCCGGGGCCGGGCCCTGCGGGTCGCGCGGGTGGGCGCGGCGAAGCGGAAAACCGCTCCGTCACGTCTGTTTCGGTTGCGACACGCCTTCGAGCGTGTTCGCCACGTCGTCGCGCTCGGGGCTGGCCGTGCGCGTCGCGATGTCGGCGAGCGACAGCATGCCGACCAGTCGCTTGTCGTGATCGACGACCGGCAGCCGGCGCAGTTGCGCGTCGGCCATGTAGTGCTGGATCTCGTCCAGCGAATCGTCGTCGAAGCACCATTCGATCGGGCCGGACGCGACCTCCTGGATGCGCGTCTCCGGCGGCTTGCCGGCCGAGATCGCGCGCACCGCGAGATCTCGGTCCGTCACCATCCCGACCAGCCGGTTGTTGTCGCACACGGGCAGCGCGCCGATGTCGTAGCGCTCCATCAGTTGAGCGGCGTGACGGATCGAGTCGGTCGGTGCGATCCGCACGACGTCCTGCGACATGATTTCGTTGACGCGATGCATGAATTTCTCCTTGGCAGTCAGGTAAAGCGATGTGCCGGTGCGGCTGCCGTGTTCCAGCAAACCGCATGCCGTGCAGGCGTGGTTCGTCTCGTCACTTCTCGTCGCGTTTGCGTTTGTCCTCCGCCGGCCCGTCGTCGTGCTTGCCGGGCGGCGTGTCGGGCTCGATGCGCGTGACGCCGCCGGTCGCCGGCGGGTCGCTGGCCGGAAACGTGTCCTCGAGTTGCTTGTCGATATGACGTTCCGAATGGCGCGTATGGGTGCGGTCCTGGTCCTTCAGCGGCGGCTGCGGGTCGGGCTGCCGCTCCTGCGCCGGTGCGTCGCGGCCGTGCCGGGTCGAATCCTTCATCGCGGTACTCCGTATCGGTGACGAGGAGCCGCCTGTGCCGCAACCTGCGTTCCCGGCCCGCGCGCCCGGCACGCGACTTGCCGCTGCGACGGCCACGACCACGACGACGACCATGACGACACAGCGCAACAGGGTGCCTGCTGCGCGCACACCGAGCGGGAGGCAGGATGACGATTCCGAAACGACGACCAGGGGTGCGCTACGAGATCAACGTATGCGGCGGCGGATTCGATTCGGTGAAAAGCCATTTCGATACGTGGAAGCGCGAGCCGCTGATCTACCGGCCCGAGCGCCGGATGTTCGAAGGCAAGGCCGACGTGCGGCCGCTCGGCGACGAGACGTTCGGCGCGACCGAGCC
This sequence comes from Burkholderia sp. E168m22, assembly GCF_001319805.1. NCBI lineage: Bacteria > Pseudomonadati > Pseudomonadota > Betaproteobacteria > Burkholderiales > Burkholderiaceae > Burkholderia > Burkholderia sp. E168m22. Next base: position 16,427 of record NZ_BBSK01000152.1, on the reverse strand, counting down.
CGCGCGCTTCGCGCTGCAGCGGGCGTGCGAGCCGTCGGACCCGTATGCGCTGGCCGCACGCGTGCGGGACGACGGCCGCGAGCTGTGGCTCGTGATGGCCGCGTACGACGCGTAGCCCGCGCGCTTGCAAGATTTGCAGCGAACGGTGTAGCGAAGGCATGGCCGCTGGCGCCGGGCCGCGCTCCTGCGTACCGATTCCCGGGTGATCCGCGCGTGGCCTCCGCCTGCGACGACGTGAACGGACGGCACGCGGCTTGCGAATCCTCACTACGGCCGTCGCGCCGATTCCGACCCGAACCCCGCAACGATGGAAATGCCGATGAAACACGACTCCGCGCAGTGGCTGCAACGGCCCGAACCACCGCTTCCCGACATCGAGCCGGACCCCGAGCCGCCCGATCCCGACGACGTGCCGCCGGACCTGCCCGAACCGTACCGGGAACCGGAAGGCGACCCGCCCGGACATGCGCCGCCCGAACGCGACCCGCCGTCGCGCGAGCCGCCCGTGCGGGCGTGGCGGGCGGGCGCGACGCCGCTCATGCGAATGGAGGATCTGCGATGAGTATCCGCGTGAAACCCGGCATGCTGCGCGACATCGCCGAGACGCTCGGCCGTCATTTCGAGGCGCGCGCGATGCCGTTCCACGTCGAGGAGCAGCCGGCCGGCGCATTGCATATCGGCTTTCGCGTCGACGGCCATCCGGCGTCGCTGACCGTGACGTTCGACGCCGACGCCTTCGCCGCGCTCGAACGGGCCGACCTCAGCCGGCAACGCGGCACGCTCACGCGCGTCGCGGCCGAATTCGACACGATGATGGCGCGCCGCGCACCGACCGCGTATGCGGGCGATTTCCATTTCAACCGGCTTTGAGCCGCGCCGCACTGGCCGGCCGCAGCCGCCGATTCAGGGAGGACTCGATGAACACGATCCAGACGATACGCGTGGGCGCCTGTGCGTTCGCCGCGGCGCCGCGTCACGGCATGCCGCCCCCGCGATGCAGCCGGAGGAACGCGATGGCGAATCAGCACGAACACCTGGAGGACTGGCTGCGCGATGCCTACGCGATGGAGCGCCAGGCCGAGACGATGATCGACGCGCAGATGAAGCGGGTCGGCCACTACCCGCAGTTGCAGGACCGGTTGCGGCAGCATCTCGACGACACGCTCGGCCAGCAGGCGCTCGTCGAGGCGTGCCTGATGCGGCTCGGCACGTCGCCGTCGGCGAGCAAGGATCTCGCCGCGCGCATCGCCGCATACGGGCAGATCGCGAGCGGCATGCTGGCGGACGACGAAGTGGTGAAGACGGCACTGGCCGCCTACGCATTCGAGCAGTTGGAAATCGCTGCATACACCGCGCTCGTCGCGGCGGCTCAGGCGGCCGGCGAAGAAGAGATCCGCGCGTGTTGCGAGCGGATTCTCCAGCAGGAGCGCGACATGGCCGCGTGGCTGCTGCGCCATCTGCCCGAGTTGACGACGGCGTTTCTCGATCGTTCGGCGGTGGACCGCATCGACGCGAAGCGGTGACGGCGCGGCCATCGGGCTGCTTCTGGGACGGGCCGTTTTCCGCGAGCGAAATACGTGCCCCCTAACTTGCCCCCGGCTTGTAAAAAAGCGGCTCCGCTGCCCGGCGAGACGGGGTACGAACCCGCGAGAGCCGCGTCGCAGCGCGCTTCGCGCGACTGGCACGGAAGCTGCGTGACGTTCGGCAGAAGACATACCCGCGAACCCGCGAACCGAACCGTCAGGAGGCTTTCGATGCCCGTCTCGCTTGCGCTGCAGATGCGACAGCATCTCGCACTTACGCCGAGGCTTCAGCAGTCGCTGCGGCTGCTGCAGTTGTCCTCGCTGGAGTTTCAACAGGAATTGCGTCAGGCGCTCGACATGAACCCGTTTCTCGAAGACGGCCAGGGCGACGAGGACACCGTTGCCGGCACGCCCGAGCAGCCGACCGAAGCGGCCGCGCCCGAAGCGGCGCCCGAGCACGACGACATTCGCCCGCCGGATGGCGAGGTGCCGTTTACCGCGGCGCCCGCGCCGCGCGGCACGAGCCGTCAGGGCGACGATACCGACGGCCTGTCGCCCGGCGAATGGATCGCCGCCGAGCCGTCGCTGCATCAGCAACTGCACGATGCGCTGCGGCTCTATCCGCTCAACAAGCGCGACCGCGAAGCCGCGCGCCTCGTGATCGATGCGCTGGACGACGACGGCTACCTGCGTCAGGAACTGCCTGAACTGCTGGTCGCCGCCGATCCCGCGTGGCTGCTGTCGGAGCAGGATCTCGCGGTCGCGCTGCGGCTCGTGCAGATGCTCGACCGGCCGGGTATCGCGGCCCGTTCGTTGTCCGAATGCCTGGTGTTGCAGCTCGACGCGATTCCGGCCGGCACGCCGGCGCTCGCGGAAGCGAAGGCGATCGCGCGCGAGCATCTGGAGCGGCTCGCGCGCCGCGAGACGGCCGAGATCCAGCGACGCCTCGGCTGCAACCAGCAGACGCTGCACGCGGCCTGCGCGCTGGTGCGCGGGCTCGACCCGCGCCCGGGCAATCACTACGGCAGCACGCGCGGCGACTACGTGGTGCCCGACGTGATCGTGCGTCAGGTGCGCGACGAATGGATCGTCACGATCAATCCGGCCGTGCTGCCGCGCGCCCGCCTGCACGAGCGCTATGCGACGCTGTTCGCGCAGTCGAGCGGCGAGCGCGATTCGCCGCTCGGCCAGCAGTTGCAGGAAGCGCGCTGGCTGATCCGCAACGTGCAGAAGCGTTTCGACACGATTCAGCGCGTGGGCGAATGCATCGTCGCGCGGCAGCGCGATTTCTTCCGCTACGGCGAGATCGCGATGAAGCCGTTGGTGCTGCGCGACATCGCGGAAGAGCTCGACCTGCACGAATCGACCGTCTCGCGCGCGACCGGCAACAAGTACATGGCCACGCCGCACGGCACGTTCGAGTTCAAGCATTTCTTCCCGCGCAAGCTGGAAGCAGCCGGCAAGGGCGTGTGTTCGGCGTCGGCCGCGAAGGTGCTGATCCGCGACATGATCGCGGCCGAGCGGCAGACCGATCCGCTGTCCGACGTCGCGCTCGCGGAGAACCTCGCGGGCCGCGGCATCCTTCTTGCGCGCCGCACGGTGACCAAGTATCGCCAGGCGATGAAGATTCCGCCGGCCGACTTGCGGCGCCGCGACGCCGCGTGACGGCCTCACTGTTCCAACCCCGCGCGTGCCGTCTCTCGCGTCGGCTCGCGCGCCAACGAGAGGAGCGCAACCATGCCAGCCAAATCCCAGGCCCAGCAGCGCGCCGCAGGGGCCGCGCTGTCGGCCAAGCGCGGTGACACGAAAATGAAGGACCTCAAGCCGCCGTCGAAATCGATGGCCAAGTCGATGAGCGAGAAAGAGCTCGAGAAAATGGCGTCCACGCCCACGCGCGGCAAACCGAAACACAAGCACGATGCGTGAACGGCGCCGACGTTTAGTGACGACTGCTGTCATCCAGGAGGGTTCCATGCTTCGATACGCCATCATTTTCTTCATCATCGCGATCATTGCCGCCGTGTTCGGCTTCGGCGGCATCGCGGCCGGTGCGGCCGAGATCGCGAAGATCCTGTTCTACATCTTCGTCGTGATCTTCCTGGTCACGTTGCTGCTGGGCGTCGTGCGACGATGACGGTGATGCCCGACCGGTCGCAGCGCGTCGCGGAACTCGAGCATGCGCTCGCGATCAGTTTTCCGTCGCAGTCGACCGTGGTCGTGCATGCGGACGACGCGTCCGGCCGGCTGACGATCAACGTGTCATGGGTGCGCGTGCCGTCCGACGAGGACGCGCGCCAATGGCGCTGCTCGGTCGACATGCGCTTCGATGCGGACGTGATCGAACGCTACGCGACGCTCGACGCGGCCGACCGGCTGCGCGTGCGCACGCAGCTGTGCGACCGCGCGCGGCGCGCGGTGGACGAGCACAAGCCGCGCGTCGAGGATGCCGCGATCGAATGCAACGTGGCGCTCGACGTGACGGCCGTCGTGTTCGACGCGGCGCTGCGCGCGCCCTGACGTCCCAGCCGGCCCGCGGCCGTTCGCGGCGCGCCGGGCCGGCTTTCCCTGCCGTCCGCACGCGTGCGCCGCGGCGCGTCGCCGTGCGGCAGCGGCTCCCTACCGAATGCCACGAGGACACCTGACGATGACGACTCCCCCATCCGCCGGCAAGACGCCCCCGACGCAACCGACGCAACCGCCCGACAGCGCGAAATCGCGCCAGCTCGACGCGAATCGTGCGCGGCCCGACGGCGAGGCGCTGCGCACCAACCAGGGCGTGCGGATCGCCGACAACCAGAACACGCTGCGCGGCGGCGCGCGCGGCCCGTCGCTGCTCGAAGACTTCATCATGCGCGAGAAGATCACGCATTTCGATCACGAGCGCATTCCGGAGCGGGTGGTGCATGCGCGCGGTTCGGCCGCGCACGGCGTGTTTCGCGTGTACGAGCCGATGGCCGACTACACGAAGGCTGCGTTCCTGCAGGACCCGGCCGCCGAAACGCCGGTGTACGTGCGGTTCTCGACCGTGCAGGGGCCGCGCGGGTCGGCCGACACCGTGCGCGACGTGCGCGGCTTCGCGGTGAAGTTCTATACCCAGGAAGGCAACTACGATCTCGTCGGCAACAACATGCCGGTGTTCTTCATCCAGGACGCGATCAAGTTTCCCGACTTCGTGCACGCGGTGAAGCCCGAGGCGCCGAACGAGATGCCGACCGGCGCGTCCGCGCACGACACGTTCTGGGATTTCGTGTCGCTGGTGCCGGAAACCACGCACATGGTGCTGTGGCTGATGTCGGACCGCGCACTGCCGGCGAGCTATCGCGCGATGGACGGCTTCGGCGTCCACACGTTCCGCTTCGTGAACGCGGCCGGCGTCGAGCGGTTCGTGAAATTCCACTGGCGGCCCGTGAGCGGCGCGTATTCGCTGCTGTGGGACGAGGCGCAGCGGATCGCCGGCCACGATCCGGATTTCAACCGGCGCGACCTGTGGACGGCGATCGAGCGCGGCGACTATCCGGAGTTCGAACTCGGTGTGCAGCTGATCGATCCGGCCGATGCGGACAAATTCGACTTCGACCTGCTGGACCCGACCAAGCTCGTGCCGGAAGAGCTCGTGCCGGTGCGGCCGATCGGCCGGATGACGCTGAACCGCAACCCCGACAACTTCTTCGCGGAAACCGAGCAGGTCGCGTTTCACCCGGGCCACGTGGTGCCGGGCATCGATTTCACGAACGACCCGCTGCTGCAGGGGCGCTTGTTCTCGTACACCGATACGCAGCTGAGCCGGCTCGGCGGCCCGAATTTCCACGAGATCCCGATCAACCGGCCGGTGTGCCCGTTCGCGAACAACCAGCGCGACGCGCTGCACCGGCAGACGATCAACGTCGGCCAGGCGTCGTACGAGCCGAATTCGACGAGCGGCGGCTGGCCGCGCGAGACGCCGCCCGCGCCCGCCGGCGGCGGGTTCGAGACCGTGCCCGAGCCGCTCGAAGGCCACAAGGTGCGCGTGCGCAGCGAATCGTTCGCCGACCATTTCTCGCAGGCCGCGCTGTTCTACCAGAGCATGACCGAGATCGAGCAGCGGCATATCCGCGACGCGTACTGCTTCGAGCTCGGCAAGGTGACGCAGCCGCACATTCGCGAACGGGTGGTCAACGAGATCATCGCGCGCTTCGACGCGGGGCTCGCCGCGCAGGTCGCCGAACGGCTCGGGCTGCCCGCGCCGCAGGCGGCCGCGACGCCGGCCGTGCCGCAGCGCTCGCCGGCGCTGAGCCTGATCGGCCGCGCGAAGCCCGGCATCCGCTCGCGCAAGATCGCGCTGATCGCGACGCCCGGCGTGAATCCGGTGCTGGTCGAGCAGGTGCGCGACGCGTTGCAGGCCGCGCACGCGGTGCCGACGATCGTCGCGCCGACGCTCGCGCCGATCGGCGGCATCGTGCCGGAGGCGACGCTGGTCGGCATGCCGTCGGTGATGTTCGACGCGGTGTTCGTGTGCGGCGGCGACGGCGATGGCCGCGATCTCGCGCACAGCGCCGACGCCCGCCATTTCGTGCGGGAAGCGTTCAAGCACCTGAAGCCGATCGCGGCCGTCGGCTCCGGGCGGCAACTGCTCAGCGCCGCCCACCTGCCCGACCCGGCCGAAGGCGTGTGCGTCGGCCAGGCCGTCGATCTCGACGCGGTGCTGAACACGCTGTCGGATCACCTCGGCCAGCATCGCGTGTGGGCGCGCGAACAGCAGGCGGCGGAGCTGCCGGCATAGGGCCGGCATCGGGCCGACAGCGGCCGACAAGCGGCTTGCGCCGTACGGCGCGCTCGCCCTCGGGCGGGCGCGCATCCGGCAAGGAGGAACATGCATGGCACCGCGGATGATTTGGAAAGGCGCGATCAGCTTCGGGCTCGTGCACGTGCCCGTGCAGTTGTTTCCGGCGACGCGCACCGTGAAACCGTCGTTCCGGATGCTCGACAAGCGCTCGATGGACCCGATCGGCTATCGGCAGATCAACAAGCGCACCGGCAAGGAGGTCACGCGCGAGGACATCGTGCGCGGCTACGAATACGAGAAGGAGCGCTACGTCGTGCTCACCGACGACGAGATCCGCGCGGCGAACCCGGAATCGACGCAGACCGTCGACATCCTGACCTTCGTCGACGAGGACGCCGTGTCGTTCCTCTATCTCGACACGCCGTACTACCTGGTGCCGGACCGCAAGGGCGAGAAGGTCTATGCGCTGCTGCGCGACGCGCTGAAGGACAGCGGCAAGATCGGCATCGCGCTGGTGGTGATGCGCGACCGCCAGCACCTTGGCGCGCTGATCCCGGTCGGGCCGATGCTCGCCCTCGATACGCTGCGCTGGCAGGAGGAACTGCGGCCGCTCGACGAGCTGTCGGTGCCGGCCGACGACGCGAAGGGCGCGGGCGTCACCGCGCGCGAGCTCGGGATGGCGAAGAAGCTGATCGACGACATGTCCGGCAAATGGACCCCCGACGAATATCACGACACGTTCCGCGACGACATCCTCGAGCTGGTCGAGCGCAAGGTGCGCGCGGGCAAGATCGAGGAGATCGAGGACCGGCCCGCGCAGACCGGCCGCGCGGCGAGCAACGTGGTCGATCTCACCGAGCTGCTGAAGCGCAGCCTGAAGGGCGGCGCGGGGGCGCGCGCGGCGGATCTGCGTGCAGAGCGTGGCGAAGGGGAGGACGAGGCGTCTTCATCGTCGTCGTCGCGCGGCGGCGCGCGCCGCAAGCCGGCGGCGAAATCCGCATCGAAGGGCGCGGCGACGAAAACCGCGGCGAAGAAGACCGCCGCGAAACGCGGCGCGGCGAGCGCCCCCGCGGCAAAGAAGACGGCCGCGCGCCGCAAGCACGCGGCGTGACGCCGATGACGCCGACTCCGATTTCGATTCCGGTTCCGGTTCCGGTTCCGGTTCCGACGAGGTGACGCGATGGCCGGCAAGCTCGATCCGTATCGCCGCAAGCGCCATTTCGGCGCGACGCCCGAGCCCGAAGGGGCGCACGGCAAGCGTCGCGCGAAGCCGGATACGCAAGCGGCCTCGAAGCCGAAGGCGAAGCAGCCCGCCGCGCGCGCACGCCATCCGCTGCGCTTCGTGATCCAGGAGCACCACGCGCGCCGGCTGCACTACGATTTCCGGCTCGAACTCGACGGCACGCTGAAATCGTGGGCCGTGCCGAAGGGGCCGAGCTTCGATCCTCAGGTGAAGCGGCTCGCGGTGCACGTCGAGGACCATCCGCTCGAATACGCATCGTTCGAAGGCGAGATTCCGGCCGGGCATTACGGTGCGGGCTCGGTCGTCGTGTGGGACGAAGGCACGTGGACGCCCGATGGCGGCGTCGCGCAGGCGCGCGAAGGCTACCGGGCCGGCAAACTGACGTTCCGGCTCGACGGCGAAAAGCTGCACGGCGGCTGGGCGCTCGTGCGCAGCGGGCGGCAGGAAGGGCGTCAGGAGCAGTGGCTGCTGATCAAGGAGCGCGACGACGACGCGCGCAGCGCCGATGAATTCGACGTCGTCGGCGAGCGGCCGGGTAGCGTGCATGACGGCGCGGCCAACGGCGCGGCACGCAAGCGCGCTGCGCGGCGCGGCCGATCGACCGACGCGGACGGCGATGTACATGACGCGCAACACGCAAGCCACGAAAGCCACGAAAGCCACGAAAGCCACGCAAGCCATCGCCCCACCGACCCGTCGCAGGTCGAAGGCGCGGTGCGCGCGCCGCTGCCCGAGCGCGTCGCGCCCCAACTCGCGACGCTGGTCGATGCACCGCCGACGCAGGGCGGCTGGTGCTACGAACTGAAGTTCGACGGCTACCGCATCCTGGCGCGCATCGCAGGCAAGGGCGCACGCCGGCGCGTCACGCTGATGACGCGCGAAGGCCGGGACTGGACCGCGAAACTGCGCGCGCAGCGCGACGCGCTCGCGGCGCTCGACGTCGACGACGCATGGCTCGACGGCGAGGCCGTCGTGCTCGGCGAGAACGGCCTGCCCGATTTCCAGGCGCTGCAGAACGCGTTCGGCACGGACCGCTCGGATGCGATCACCTTCTTCGTGTTCGACCTGCCTTATCTCGACGGCTACGACCTGCGCGACGCGTCGCTCAACGATCGTCGCGCGCTGCTCGAACCGCTGCTCGCGAACAGCGACCCGGCGCGCGTGCGCTTTTCGCCCGATCTCGGCGAGGACGTCGCGTCGCTGATCGCGAGCGCGTGCGACACCGGCCTCGAAGGACTGATCGGAAAGCGCGCGGACTCGCGCTATCGCGCCGGCCGGTCGCCCGCGTGGATCAAGCTCAAATGCCGGCGCCGGCAGGAGTTCGTGATCGGCGGCTTTACCGAGCCGTCGGGCAGCCGGCACGGCTTCGGCGCGCTGCTGCTCGGCGTGCACGAGCCGGCGCCGGCCGGCAAGCGGCGGCGCGGGCCCGGGCCGCTGCGCTACGTCGGCCGCGTCGGCACCGGCTTCGATGCGCGGATGCTCGACCGTCTCGCCGCGATCCTGCGCAAACACGAGCGCGACACGATGCCGTTCGATGAACCGCCGCGCGAACGCACACGCACCCGCGTGCACTGGGTCGAGCCGACGCTCGTCGCCGAATGCGAATTCGCGGAATGGACTGGCGACGGGATCGTGCGGCAGGCCGCGTTCATCGCGCTGCGCGAGGACAAGCCGGCGGCGCAGATCGTCCGCGAGATGCCCAAACACACGGAAACGGAGGTGACGATGGATCAACGCCCGACCCCGCACGACGACACACGCAAGCGCGCATCGCATGCCGCTCGTGAAAGCGCCGATCGCAAGCAATCCGCACGGTCTCGCGCAGCGGCCCGCGCCGAAGACGACGCGTCCGGCCCCGACACGCTCGGCCGCGTACGCATCACGCATCCCGAGCGCGTGCTCGACCCGCAAAGCGGCACGCGCAAGATCGACCTCGCGCGGTACTGGCAATGGGTCGCGCCGTGGCTGTTGCCCGACCTCGAGGGCCGGCCGGTTTCGCTCGTGCGCGCCCCGGGCGACATCGCCGGCGAGCTGTTCTTCCAGAAGCACGCGGAGCGTCGCGAGATTCCGTTCGTCACGCAGCACGAAGGGCTCGACCCGGGCCACGGACCGCTGCTGTCGATCGACAACGTCGACGCGCTGCTCGGCGCCGCGCAGATGGGCACGGTCGAACTGCACACGTGGAACGCGCATGCGTCGAACATCGAGCGGCCCGACCGCATCGTGTTCGACCTCGATCCCGATCCGGCGCTGCCGTGGCGCACGATGATCGACGCCGCGCAGCTCGTGCGCGGGCTGCTCGACGAGCTCGGGCTCGTGTCGTTCTGCAAGACGAGCGGCGGCAAGGGGCTGCACGTCGTCGTGCCGCTCACGCGGCATGCGGGCTGGGACGACGTGAAGGACTTTTCGCGCGCGGTCGCGCAGCACGTCGCCGGCACGCTGCCCGACCGCTTCACAGCGACGATGGGGCCGCGCCACCGGCGCGGCAAGATCTTCGTCGACTACCTGCGCAACGGGCGCGGTGCGAGCACGATCGCCGCCTATTCGGTGCGCGCGCGGCCCGGCATGGGCGTGTCGGTGCCGCTCGACTGGGACGAGGTGCCTGACACGACGGGCGGCGCGCAATGGACGATCGACACGCTGCACGAACGGCTGGACACGCTGAAGCGCGACCCGTGGGAAGGCTACGCGAAGGCGCGCCAGCGCATCACCGCGGCGATGCGGGCGCGGCTCGGCGCCGACACGTGAACCGTCAGCGCCGATGCTGCTGCAACCGGTAGTACCAGTTCATCAGCGGCGTCGCGGAAATCCCGTGCGCGACCACCGACGCGGACACCACGGCCAGCACCGGCGCCGCGAGCGGGCGCACGACGTCGGACGGCCCGTGCTCGAGCGCGAACAGGAGGTAGTAGAACGAGCCGATCCCGCGGATGCCGAACCACGCCATCAGCCGCCGCTGCGCATGCGTCGCGCGCGAGCCGGCCAGCGTGACCAGCACCGCGAGCGGACGCACGGCGACGAACAGCACGGCGGCCAGCGCGACGGCGCCCCACGTGAGCAGCGGGCCGGGCAGCGTCGAGAGCACGCTGCCGATCATCGTCATCACGATCGCTTCGGCGATCCGTTCGAGCTCGATCGTGAAGCCGAGCACCGATTCGGCCATGAACGCATGCGCTTTCTCCGGATGCTTCTCGGTCGCGACCACGTCTTCCGAATCGATCTGGCCGATCACTTCGCGCGGCGGGCGGTCGCCGCTCGCGCGATGCTCGACGCGCCGCATCGCGACGCCGGCCGCGAACGTCGCGATGAAGCCGAACGTGTGCGCGAGCTGCGCGGCGCCGAACGACAGCACGATCAGCGCGAGCGCGAAGAAGCCTTCGAGGCCGAGCGCCTGCGCGTGCCGCGTGCGCAGCCAGCCGATCGTCTTCGTCGTGGCCCAGCCGAGCCCGCCGCCGATCGCGGCCGCGCCCGCGATGCCCCACAGCGCGACGAGGGCGAACGTGCCGGACAGCGGCGGGATGCCGTGCGTCGCACCCGGTGCGCCGCACAGCGCGAGCCCCGCGAGCGCGAACGGCAGCGCGATGCCGTCGTTCATTCCGCCTTCGCCGGACAACGCGAAGCGCACCAGGTCGCGATCGCCCGGATCGTGCACCTGCACGTCGTGCGCGAGCACGGGGTCGGTCGGCGCGAGGATCGCCGCGAGCAGCAACGCGGGGCCCCAGCCAAGGCCCAGCGCGAGCACCGCGCACGCGGCGAGCAGCGGCACGGTGACGATCATCGCGAGCAGCCCGAGGCGGCACGGCACGAGCCACAGCTTGTCGGACAGCGGCACGCGCAGCCGCAGCCCGATCGCGAACAGCGACACGAGCAGCGCGACTTCGACGATCTCGCGCAGCAGTTGCCCGTCGCGTTCGAGGTCGAGATGCAGCAGGCCGGCGCCGGCCGGACCGAGCGCGACGCCGAGCACCAGGTAAATCATCGCCGAGCTGCAGGGCAGGTGGCGCAGCGCGGACGTCACGACGCCCATGCCCAGCAGCACGGCGCCGATGATCAGATACCAGAGGGTTTCGTGCATGCGTGTGATCGCAGCGCAGGGGTGGACATGAGCATACGAGCCGCGCGCCGGCCGTCAGGGCTTGCGGCCGAAGGCTTCGCGCAGTTTCCGCTTCGCGCGTTCGAGCGTCGCGCGGCGCGTTTTCGGCAGATTGCGGCCGGCGCGGTTCACGTAGAAGTTCAGCATCGACATCGCCGACTGGAACGGCGACGCCTTGCGGCGGCGGCTGTGTTCGGCCGAGCGCTTCAGCGACGCGGCGATCGCGGCCGGATCGTCGGATTTGAAGATGTCGGGCTCGATGTCGAGCGCATCGCTCTTTTGCGTGACTTTGCCGGACCAGCGCTTGCGGTGGGCCGGATCGGCGCTGCGTGCGCGGCCGGGGTGGCGCGTGTGGCGCTTGCCGTGCGGCTTGTCGTGCGCGTGGGAAGCAGAAGCGGAAGGCATGAGGCAGGGGCTCCGTAGGGATTCACAGGACGGTCGTGCGAAGACGTGGGACGCAAACCGCGTGCCGCGTCGTGAACGTGCCGACGACGGCATGGGCCTTGCTGAAGGATCGGAGCAGGAATTTCGATCAAGCGATCATCCATAGGGAGAAAACGCCATGAAGTCAGCATTCGAATCGAAGTGTGTCGCGCGGCATGTGCTGGCGTGCGCGGCTGTCGCGATCGTCGCGGCCGCGCCGGCCGCGTGGGCGCAGAACTCGCAGCGCTCGGACGAGGGCACCGGCGCGCCGAATCCGTCGATGGACATGTCGACGCCGGGCACCAACGGCAATACGACCGCGCCGCCGCCACCGGCCGGCACGCAGCGGCATGGCGCGAAGCACGGGATGCGTTCGCACAGCGGGTCGGCCGGCCACGTGAAGCCGGGCGGCGGCCCGAACGGCGCGGGCCAGGGCGGTAGCGGCGCCACGGGCGGCGGTGTCGGCGGCGGGTCGGGCGGAGCCGGCGGCTCGGGCGGCACCGGCGCCGGCAACGGCGGTTCGGCCGGCTCGACGGGCACGGGCGGCGGCGGGGCCGGCGGGACGGGCGGCGGTTCCAGCGGTTATTGACGGTGTCGTGCCGGCGCGGCCGGCATGGCGCGATGGCGGCGCGGTTTCCCGGGACGGGCGCGCCGCCGCCACGCAGGAGGACATCATGCAATCGAATTCCCGGATTTTTGTGGACAACGACGAGCTCGACGGCGACGCAAGCGACACGGACGATCTCGACACGACGGTCCATGTGGACGTCGAAACGGGCAGGGTCATGTTCCATGCGGCGTGGGCGAACCCCGTCGAGGCGCCGCCCGAGGCGGCCCGCCATTCGGTCGTGCTCGCGCTCGAATGCTCGACGATGGAACGCTACGCGGATCTGGACGAAGGCGCGCGGATGCGCGTTCACGCGATGCTGCACGACGCCGTGCAGCAGACGCTGGAACAGTTGCCCGATACCGACGAGAACCTGACGCTGACGGTCGAGCTGACCGACGCGATGCTCGATGCCGTGCGTCATCTGCAGTAATCGCACCGGATCGGCGCACGGCGTCGCATTACATCCCGTTGAAATCTTTGCAGGCCAAACGGGGGCGAGCGGCCGATGGGGCCGGCGATCGATTCCGATCGCGGGTCGTTCCCCGGTTACGGGAACGCGCACGAGCATGAGCGCGCCGGCAGGCAACGGCCTGCGCGGCCGGAACGGCGCTTGCTGCGAGACCGGCACGGCACGACACGACGTGTGCCTTGTTCCTGTCCCTTTCCACGGAGGCATCCATGAGCGGCAAGCTGGATCATTGCAAGGTAGCGATTCTCGCGGTCGACGGTTTCGAGGAAGCCGAACTCGTCGAACCGCAGCGCGCGCTCGCGGCCGAAGGCGCGCAGGTGGACGTGATTTCGCAGAAGCGCGGCGAAATCCAGGGTTTCCGGCACGTCGACAAGGGCGAGCGCGTGAAGGTCGACCGCACGTTCGACGATGCACGCGAAGGCGACTACGACGCGGTCGTGCTGCCGGGCGGCGTCATCAACGGCGACGCGATCCGGATGGTGCCGGCCGCGCGCGAATTCGTGACGGCGGCCGTCGGCGCCGGCAAGCCAGTCGCGGCGATCTGCCACGGCGGGTGGCTCCTCGTGTCGGCCGGGCTGGTCGAGGGCAAGACGATGACGAGCTGGCCGAGCCTGCAGGACGATATCCGCCACGCGGGCGGCAAGTGGGTGGACGAGGAGGTCGTGCGCGACGGCAACCTGATCACGAGCCGCAAGCCGGCCGATCTGCCCGCGTTCAACGGCGCGCTGGTCGAGCGCCTCGCGTCGCGGGGGGCATGAGCCGATGCCGGCCGATTCCGATACTCCGCGCCGCGTGACGCTGACCGATGAACCGCCGACGTTCGACGGCGCGGCGTTGCAGTTGCGCTTCGTCGTCGACGTCGACGGCGTGCCGCAGGCCTGCGCGATCACGGTCGAGGCGCTGGAAGATCATTTCGGCGCGCGCTCCGCGCTGGAGGCCGATCTGCGCGACGCGTTCGAGCGTGGCCGCGCGCGGATCGAAGCCGCGTGCGCGGACGTGCTGGCGAGCGGCAACCACGACGTGGTGCTGCACAGCGGCTATTTCCGGGCGCCGGCCGGGCGTGCGCGGGCCGGGTTGTTTCGCTCGCGGCCGTGAGCGGCGCGCATTCCCTGCGCGCCACCCGCGCATCTTCTCCGGCCGCATCGGTCACCCGCCGCGGCCGCTCCCCGCGGCCACCCGTTACATGCCGTTGAAAACTTTGCAGCGGCTCGAACGCGCCGTGCGGTGCCACATCGCGCGGCGCGCGTACCGCACGGATACCGGCCGCACGACGCCGGCTGGCACGTTCCCTGCATGCCTGTAACGTCGCCGGCGCACGATTCGCGCCGCCAGCCGATGCGACGCCGGTGTCGCGTCGTGCGTAGCCGTCAACGGGGAAACGAGCATGCTGACCGCCCACGAATTTGCCGCGCTGTTCCTCGCGCATCACGCGCCGGAACAGATCCAGATCGACCGTGACGACGTCGTCGCGCTCGTCGAACAACACCTGATCGTGCTGCAGCAAGACGATACGTCGGGCGCGCACCGCCCCGCACTGACGGCTGACGGGCTGTCGGTGCTGCGCTGTGTGCAGCGTCATGACGCGGCCGAATTCCATGCGATCGGCGTGAGCGACGGGGCCGACGCGTGACGCGCCGGCCCGCGCGGGGCATTCACCGCGCGATCGCGACGGACGCATTGACCTGCACGACCGGCGGCTCACCTTCGAACGGCGGCGCGTACAGGAAGCGGTCGATCACGCCGGCCTCGAACAGCAGGCAGTAGGTCGAGCCGCCGAACTGGAAATAGCCGATCTCGTCGCCCTTGTCGACGCGCTGGCCCGGCACGACCTCGATCACGCACGACGACACGTCGCCCATCCCGACGAACACGGCCGCGACCGTCCCGATGCCGGGATCGTCGCTCGAGATCGCGACCACCGCGCGCGCGGCGACCGCCGTCATGTAGCCCTGCGAGTCGTTGAGCCCGGCCGGGTCCGGGCCTTCCGCTTCGGCGACCGAGTAGTAGGTGCCGTCGACGCGATACGCGTGCGTGACGACGCCGCGCACCGGCGCATGCCAGCGGTGGTAGTTGTACGCGCTGAGGTAGGCCTGGTAGACGTCGCCGCCGACGAAGCGCTCCGCGAGCGACAGCCGCGCGGGCGTGAAGAGGTCGCGCAGCGAATACGGCTGCGACTTGATCCAGAACGTGTCGCGCAGCTTCACGTTGGTTTCGGTGTGATAGGGCGACGCTTCGCACGCGCTGACGATCACGTGCGGATCGTCGGGCGCCGCCACGGGCCGCGCGCCGTCGCGAAAGCGCCGCGTGAAGAAGTCGTTCCACGAATCGAAGCCCCAGTGCGGCTGGTCTTCGCGATACTGGAACTGCGACAGCCCGAGACGCTTGCGTGCTTCATCGCAGAACCAGCCGTCGGGCGCCGACGTGTCGAGATGCGCGCGCGAATGCGGGCCGCCGAGGAAGTCGCACCAGACGTTCAGCACGCGCTTGAACTGCGCGTTGACGGCGGCGTCGCGAAACACCGCGTGGCCCGACGGCATGCACATCGGCCAGTCGAGGAACGCGTTCACCGGGCACACGATCAGGCTTTCCTCGCTGAATGGCGGCGTGTAGGTCATCAGATGGTCGATCACCGTCATCAGCTCGCCGATCGACGCGTAGCCGAGCCGGTATCCCGCTTCGCGCGCTTCGTCGATCGCGCGGGTGAGGCTCATGCGCAGCACGGCGTTGTCGTCGAACAGCCGCGCGAGTTCCTGAACGGCCGGCGTGCGCAACCGGTCGCCGGCATGCGCGCGCGCTTCGGCCGCGATTTTTTCGCGGAACGCGGCCATGTGCGCTTCCTCGCTGGCCATCCATCCGCCGAGGCGGCGGCGGGTGGCGGGCGGCGTGTTGCGATTCGTCGGCATCGTCTCCTCCGGAACGGTTTCGGTCGAATCGATGCAGCAAGACGCTTGCCCGGGCGGCGGCATTGAAATTGCTGCATGCGAGCGACCGGTTTGTTTTCGATGACTCAGGAGAACAGCATGGCTACAGCTTCGAATGCACGACAGACGAACGACGCGGGATCGACGGACGAGCGTCGCCGCGACGGGCAGCGGACCGTGACGCCGACGCGCACGCGAAAACGCCCGCAGGCAGCGCCGCGCGATGGTGCGCGGCGGAGTGAGCGCGGTGACGGTCGTGCCAGCGGCAACGGGCCAGTGACGCCGAGCCGTGGAGAGGAGGCGGCGAAACCGCTGTGGGAGGATGACCGCGGCGAGATGCCGCCGGAAGAGTGGTCGTGAGGTTGCCGAAGCCCGTCGTCGAC
>NZ_BBSK01000151.1:0-61429 GCF_001319805.1 Burkholderia sp. E168m22 | reverse complement strand
CCTCGTCGACTGCACGAAAACGCTTACGATCGGGCGTTTCGGTTGAAACTCGATTACGCGTGCGCAAAATCGATTATTGACGGCACGTTTTGCACAAAATCGATTTTGGTGACACAGGGCTGGCCTGCATTGGGCATCGGCTTCAATTTCCCGTCCGCGCCGCGACCAGCACCGCCACCGGCAATTCGGCCAGACAGCGATCGAGCGCCAGCACACCTTCCGGCGCCTCGATCGCGTTGCGCGCATTCAACCAGTCCGTCCACGGTCCTTCAACCCCGCGCGGCAGCACGACCGTCGTATCGCCCCATTGCGCAGGCTCCACGCGCGGTATCTCTGGCGCTTCCCCCAGCAACCGACATGCAAGCCGTGTCGCAACCACCACCACGGTGGCTGCCTCATCACATCGCGCGAACGCCACCACGTGCCGCGCAAGCTTGCCGCGCACCCGCAGCGGAACGTAGGCGCCGTCCGCGAACGTCGCCGGCCATCGCGCCCGCAGCGCCAGCATCCGTTCGATCAGCGCGCGCTTCACGCGCGCATCGGGCCACGTCGGCAGATACGATGCGACCGGCCCATCGACCGGTTCGGCCGCCAGCGTCGCGAACGGCACGTCGCGCCGGTTGTCCGGATCGACGAGCGAGTGATCCCATGACTCGGTACCTTGATACAGATCCGGCACGCCGGGCGACGCGATCCGCAGCGCCGTCTGCGTGAGGCTGTTGACGACGCCGGCCGGCGCGATCCGCGCGACGAACGCATGCAGCCGATGCGGAAAATCGCCCGCGCCGCGCGGCGTCAAGATCGCGCGGACGAACGCTTCGCAGCCGTGCTCGTAATCCGGCTCGGGCGCGAGCCAGTCGGTGTACTGCTTCGCTTCGCGCAGCGCCTTCGTCTGCCACTGCACGACGCGTGTCGCGAGCGCGTCGAGCCCGGCCGCATCATCGGGCGCGAGCGCGGGCGGCCAGCAGCCGACGAGCGTCTGGTAAAGCATCGCCTCGGCGGCCGGCCCGGGCGTCCACGCGAGGTCGCGGTGCGGGCCGCCGCGATGCGGCGCGTTCAGCGCCGACCAGTCGAGCGACACCGCACGCCATGCATCCGGCACCTCGCTGAGCACCGCGAGCCGCGCGCGCGCGTCCTCGCCGCGCTTGTGGTCGTGCGTGGCCGTCGCGACGAGCCCGTGCGGCACGGTGCGCGCGCGGCGCCGGTTGCGCGCATGGAACGCGCCGCGCGACAGGCTGAAGTCGCCGGCGTCGGCGCCGACCTCGTTGCGCGACAGCAGCCGGCCGTAGCGATAGTTGGCGGTATCCTCGACGCCCTTCGCGGCCAGCGGCGCGGTGAGCTGCGCGAACGCGACGCGCGCCGCCAGCAGCGCATCGGCGTTCGCGCGCGGCACGCGCACGACCGGCAAGCCGAGCCACGCGGCGACGCGTTCGAGCGCGAACCGGTCGGTCGGGTCGACCGCCGCGTACGCGCCTTCGTACGCGTGGGCGAGCACGCGCCGGTCTTCGTCGGCGGGCTCGTTGCCCGGGGCCGGATACATCCGGTACACGGGCAATCGCACGGCGAGTTCGCCGAGCACGCGCTGGATCGCGATCCGGCTGACGTCGCGCGTGACGGGCGACGCCCGTGCAATCTCGTGCAGCAACCGCGCGACCCGCGCATGCTCGGCGGCGAGCTGGCGCATCAGCACGCGCCGCTTGCCGTCGAGCGCTTCCTGCGCGAACGTGCGCGCCGAACCCGACACGGCCGCCCAGTGCGCGGCGAGCGGTTCGGCGCCGGCCGGGTCGTGCAGCAGCGCGCCGACGTCGTTCATGAAGTCGTAGCCGGTCGTGCCGTCGACGGCCCAATCGCTGCTCAACGCTTCGCCGGGCGCGAGGATCTTTTCGACCACGACGTAGGGTCGCGCGTCGCGCTGCGCGGCGAGCCGCGCGTGCAGCCGGCGGCAATACGCGCGCGGATCGGCGAGGCCGTCGACGTGATCGACGCGCACGCCATCGACGAGCCCGGCGGCATGCAGGCGCAGCGGCAGCGCATGCACGGCGTCGAACACCGCCTCGTCCTCGACGCGCACGGCCGCGAGCGTCGCGATGTCGAAGAAGCGCCGCCAGTTCAGCTCGTCGGCGGCCGTGCGCCACCAGGCGAGCCGGTAGTGCTGGCGTTCGAGCAGCCGGTGCAGGCACGCGCGCGAGCGGGCGCGGCGCGGGTCGGCGCCGCGCAATACCGCGTCGAACGCATGCGGGCCGTGCGCGGCCGCATAGTCGCGCAGCGCCGCATGGGCGGCGGCGAGTCGCGCGCTGTCGCGTGCCGGTGCGGCATCGAAGCGCTCGGCGAGCGCGTTCAGGTCCGCGCGGTTCGCGATGCGCAGGATCTCCGCATAGGTGGCGGCGGCGACCGGCAGCCGCCGCCCGGGGCACGCGATGATGAAGCGGCCCGTGGCCGGATCGGCGCGCAGCGTGATGTCGCCGGCCGCGAGCGCATCGCCGTACGGCGCGCCGAGGCAGGGCAGCAGCACCTTGCCGTCGAGCGTGGGGTCGGGCGGATGCCAGTCGATGTCGAAATAGCGTGCGTACGGGCTCGCCGGCCCCCATTCGAGCACGTCGTTCCACCAGCCGTTCGACGACCCGCCGACGCCCATGTGGTTCGGCACGATGTCGATGACGATGCCGAGGCCGCGCGCACGCAGCGCGTCGACGAGCCGCATGAAGCCGGCTTCGCCGCCGAGTTCCGCGCCGAGCGCGCCGTGGTCGACGGTGTCGTAGCCGTGCCGCGAGCCGGGCTCGGCCGTGGACACCGGCGACAGGTACAGGTGGCTCACGCCGAGCCGCGCGAAGTAGTCGGCGTGCGCGGCAGCGTCGTCGAACGTGAAGCCCGCATGCAGCTGCAGTCGCAGCGTCGCGCGTGGGGTCATGGGCCATGCCTCCGCGAGCGGCGCGCGTGCACGACGGCCGCGATGCGCGTGCGCACGTCGGCGTCGAACAGCGCATCGATCGTGCGCGGCAGCCGCTGCCGCCAGTTCGGATGGCCGCACGGCGGCCCCGGCAGGTTCGGCTGCGCGTCGAGGGCGAGCAGATCCTCGAGCGGCAGCAGCGCGAGCGGCGACGGGCTGCTCGCGACGTAGCCGAGGATCGCGTTCACCGGCGGCATGTTAGCCGGCGGCACCGCGGCGTCGGCCGGCGCGCAGCCTGCGTGCTGCAGCGCGTGCCACAGCGCCGCGCGCTCGGTGGCGCGTTCCGCGTGAGCGGCAAGCAGTTCGGGAGGCGGCGGGGGCGTCGAGTGATTCGAATCGGGGCGCTGCACGGTGTCGTGCCCGAACGCCATGCTTTGCACGATTGCGTCCGAATCGTGCGCGCTCGCGTCGTCCGGCGCCGGGGCGGCGACATCGCGCGGTGGTTGCGCTTCGTCGCGTCGCTTCGCGGCTGCGGCCTCGGCTGCGACGCGCCGCCATCCGAGATCGACGCCGCGCCACCAGCCGGCCACGGTCGGCAAATCGTGCGTCGAGGTCATCGCGATCGCGTCGCGATCCCACGCGGCGGGCGGCCGGAACGCGCCATCCGCATCGCGCTCGAACCACAGCACGCGCATGCCCGCGACACCCTGCGCGCCGAGCCGTTCGCGCAACCCGGCCGGCACGGTGCCCAGATCCTCGCCGATCGCGATCGCGCGATGGCGCGCCGCCTCGAGCGCGACGAGCCGCACCAGATCGTCGAGCGGATAGTGCAGGTACGCGCCGCTGCGCGGCGAGCCACCGTCCGGCACGATCCACATTCGCGCGAAGCCGAGCACGTGGTCGATGCGGATGCCGCCGGCGTGCGCGAACGCGGCGCGCAGCAGGTCGATGAACGGCATGAAGCCGTCCGCACGCAGCGCGTCGGGCGTCCACGTCGTCACGCCCCACGCCTGACCGGCCGCATTGAACAGGTCGGGCGGCGCGCCGAGCGATACACCGCGCAGCAGCGTCGTGCCGTGCGCCCACGCGTCGCTGCCGGCCTGATCGGAGCCGACCGCGAGATCGGCGATCAGCCCGGTCGCCATGCCCGCGCCGCGCGCGGCGTGCTGCGCGTCGCCGAGCGCGCGCGACGCGCACCATTGGAGGAAGGTGTGGAACGCGATCGTGTCGGCATGCTCATGCGCGAACGCGTCGACTTCCGCCGACCCCGACATGCGCCATTGCGACGGCCACTGCCGCCAGTCCGCGCCGATCCCGTGCTCGATGCAGAACGCCTGCAGCGCATCGAAGCGCGCATGCGCGTCGAGCGCCGCGCCGCCCGCCGCGCGAAACCGCTGGTACGTGTCGCGCGACGGGTCGTCGCTCGCGCGCCATGCGTCGAAGCACGCACGCAGGCGCCGCAGCTTCGTCGGCAGCACGCTGGGCCAGTCGATCAGCGCGGCGTCGGCCGTGGCAGCGGATGGGCGATGTGCCGCGTCGGCGCCCGGCACCGCGTCGCAGTCGAGATACGCGACGTTGTGCCAGCGCCGCGACGACGGCGAATACGGGCTGTCGTGCGCGGGAAGCGCCGGATAGCCGGCATGCGTCGGGCTGATCGCCACCGCCTGCGCGCCGTGTCGCGCCGCCTGTGCGGCGAGCCGCGCAAGCGCCGTGTAATCGCCCGCGCCATCGTCGCCGGTGCGGCGCAGGCTGTAGAGCTGCGCCGCGATGCCCCAGCGGCCTCCGTCGTGCGCACGGGCGAGCGCGTCGAATGGCCGTGCCCGCGGCGGCGCAATCGCGAGCCCGATGCGCTGCTCGCCGATGTCGAGCGCGTGATAACCGGGCATCGCGAGCGGCGGCAGCGTGCCGTGTTCGCCCGCGCCGCCCACCCGGCCGTCCACGTGCCCGCCGGTTTCGAGCGAGATCCTGAAGCGCGCGCCCGGCGGCGCGATGGTCGCGGGCAGCGTCAGCGGCAGGCCGGCGTCGCCGGTCACGAGGCGCGGCGGTGACGCGTTCGCATCGGCGAGCGCGGCCGCGCTGTCGACCCGCTGGATCGCCGTGCCGCACGGCCAGCCGAGCGCATCGACGAGCGCGACCAGCGCGTCGTCGTCCACGCGCCGTGCGACGCCGCCCGCGTCGGTCCAGTCGGGTTGCAGGCCGGCCGCACGGGCGAGCGCCGCGATCGGGACGTCGGTCGTCATGAGAGGCTCCGTCCGTTCGTGCTGTGATGCCGCGCATCCCGGTTGACCGCGCCGTCGCGCCATACGATGCAGGCGCGGGGCGGCACGTGCCCGCCGGGCAGCCGGTCGCGCGCCCGCGGCGGCGTCTCGAACACGATCTTGCCGACCGGCAGCGCGGGCAGCGTCGCGTCGTGCGAGCCGAGATTCAGCGCGATCGTCAGCGTGCTGCCGTCGCCGAGGCGCCAGCGCGCGACCAGTGCGGGCGGGTCGCCGTCGCCCGCGAGCAGTTCGACGCCGAGCGACCGCGCGTTCTCCAGATGCGGCGTCACGAGCGCCGCGCGCACGGCCAGCGCGCTGCGGTAGAAGCGCCGCCAGGCGGCCGCGTCGGGCCACGACTCGTCGGGCGGATGGTGCGACGACGAGCGCACGAAGGTCGCGATGTCGTTCGGGTCGGGAATCGCGTCGCGATGGGCGGCGTCGGCGAACGCGGGAAACGCGGCGAATTCGCGGCGCCGGCCTTCGCGCACCGCATCGGCGAGCGCGCCGCGATAGTCGGTGAAGAACTGGAACGGCTGCGTGCTGCCGTCTTCCTCGCCCATGAACAGCAGCGGGATCGACGGCGCGAGCAGCATCAGCGCGGTGGCCGCGCGCACCGCATCGTCGTTCGCGAGCGCGCGCAGCCGTTCGCCGAACGCGCGGTTGCCGACCTGGTCGTGGTTCTGCAGGAACACGACGAACGCGGTCGGCGGCAGGTGCGCGCTCGGCTCGCCGCGCGCGGCGCCGTCGTGCAGCGGCGACGGGTCGCCCTGGTACGCGAAGCCTTCGCCGAGCGTGCGCGCGAAATGGCGCAGCGGCGCATCGGCGTACGCGCGGTAGTAACCGTCGCGCTCGCCGGTCAGCAGCACGTGCGCGCTGTTGTGGAAGTCGTCGTTCCATTGCGCGTCGAAGCCGCCGGGGCCGAGCAGGCTCGCGGTATTGCGCTCGTTCTCCAGCACGAGATGCACGTGGCGCGCGTCGCCTGCCTGCGCGCGCACGCGGCGCGCGAGTTCGCGCAGCCATGCGTCGTCGTCGATCGCGTGCGCGGCGTCGATGCGCAGCCCGTCGAAGCGGTACTCGTCCAGCCAGTACAGCGCGTTGTCGATGAAGAACGCGCTCGTCTGCGGGCGGGTGAAGTCGATCGCCGGCCCCCACGCAGTCTGCCGGTCCGCGCGGAAGAAGTCGGGTGCGTAGCGCGGCAGCAGGTTGCCGTCGGGGCCGAAGTGGTTGTATACGACGTCGAGGAATACCTGCAGCCCGAGCCCGTGCGCGCTGTCGACCAGCGATTTCAGTTCCTCGGGCCGCCCGTACGACGCGTCGGGCGCGAACGGCAGCACGCCGTCGTAGCCCCAGTTGCGTGCGCCGGGAAACGCATTGACGGGCATCAGCTCGACGGCGGTCACGCTGAGTTCGGCGATCGCCGGCAGGCGCCGCTCGACGGCCGCGTAGCCGCCGCATGCGCCGACATGCAGCTCGTAGAGCACCGTTTCGTGCCACGGGCGGCCGCGCCACGCGTCGTGGCGCCAGCGGTACGCAGCCGGATCGACGACCTGGCTCGGGCCGTGCACGTCGTACGGCTGGAAGCGCGACGCGGGATCGGCCACCGCCAGCGCGTCGTCGAGCAGGTAGCGGTACAGCGTGCCGGGGCCGCACGGCGCGACCGTCTCGAACCAGCCGTCGCCGGCAGGCGTCATCGGGATCGCGCGGCCGCCTGCGTCCTGCAGCTCGACGGCGGCGGTGCGGCTCGCGGGCGCCCATAGCCGGAAGCGCGTGCGGTCGGCCTCGATGCAGGTCGCGCCGAACGACGATTCGAATACATGCGTGCCGGTGGGGCGGGCGGAACGGGATGTCATAGCGGTCCTCAGGAAGACTGATCTGGCGGCGGCACGGCCGCGACCGCGATCACGGCCGCATGCGCGGCGACGTCGAGCCCCGCTTCCGGCCACGAGCGCGGGCCCGAGTCGGGCGTCGCAGTGTCGAGCAGGATGCGGTAATCGAGCACGGGCGCGGGCGGTATGAACGTGATGGTGTCGGCCGATGCGTTCAGCATCACGAGCAACGCTTCGGTGCGCCCGGTGCGGCCGGTGCCGACGCGCCGCATCGTCAATGCGCGGCGTTCGCCGTCTTCCCAGGCGGGCACGGTGAGCGCGTCGCCGCGTTCGTCGAACCAGTCGATCTCGCGCATGCCCGGCGCGCCGTCGCGGTCGCCCGACGGGTAGCGCGGCGCCGACATCACCGGATACATGCGCCGCAGCGCGGCGAGCCGCGACACGAAGCGGGTCATCTGCACGCCGGCGTCGCTGTGCGCGAGATCCCAGTCGAGCCACGACAGTTCGTTATCCTGGCAATACGCGTTGTTGTTGCCGTGCTGCGTGCGGCCGAATTCGTCGCCGGCCACGAGCATCGGCGTGCCGAGCGCGGTAAACAGCGTCGCGAGCATCGAGCGGGCGACGCGCAGCCGCACGTCGCGGATCGCCGTGTCGTCGGTCGGCCCTTCGACGCCCCAGTTCGCGCTGCAGTTGTCGTCGCGGCCGTCGCGGTTGTCCTCGCCGTTCGCGTCGTTGTGCTTGCCCGCATACGCCACGAGGTCGGCCAGCGTGAAGCCGTCGTGCGCGGTCACGAAATTGATCGAGGCCCACGTGCGGCGCCGCCCGTGATTGAACAGGTCGGCCGAGCCCGACAGCCGCGCGGCCAGTTCCGGGCGCTGCCCCGCGTCGCCGCGCCAGAAACGCCGCACGGTGTCGCGAAACCGGTCGTTCCATTCGGCGAAGCCGGGCGGGTGGCGGCCGAGCTGATAGCCGCCGGGGCCGAGATCCCACGGCTCGGTGATCAGCTTGCGCTGCGCGAGCACGGGGTCCTGCCGCAGCGCATCGAAGAACCCGGCGCCGGGCTCGAAGCCGTGATCCTCGCGGCCGAGCGTCACGCCGAGATCGAAGCGGAAGCCGTCGATGTTGAACGCGGTCGCCCAGTAGCGCAGCGAATCCATCACCATCTGCACGACGCGCGGATGCGACATGTTCAGCGTGTTGCCGCAGCCGGTTTCGTCGACGTGATAACGCGGATCGTCGGGCCGCAGCCGGTAATAGCTCGCGTTGTCGAGGCCGCGCCACGACAGCGTGGGCCCGAGCTGGTTGCCTTCGCACGTGTGGTTGTAGACCACGTCCAGCACGACTTCGATGCCGGCCGCATGCAGCTGGCGCACCGCGATGCGCATTTCGTCGAGCCGCCGCGTCGTCAGGTACGACGGCTCCGGCGCGAAGAACGCGGCCGTGTCGTAGCCCCAGTAGTTGCGCAGCCCGCGTTTCACGAGCTCGCGCTGCTGCAGGAACGCGTGGATCGGCAGCAGCTCGACCGTCGTCACGCCGATCGACAGCAGGTGATCGATGAACGCCGGATGCGCGAGCGACGCGAACGTGCCGCGCTCCGGCGGGCGCAGCCCGGCGCGGCGCATCGACGCGCCGCGCACGTGGGTCTCGTAGATCACGGTGCTGCGCCACGGCACGTTCGGGCGGCGGTCGTTGCTCCAGTCGAACGCTTCGTCGACGACCACCGCTTTCGGCATCGCGGGGGCCGAATCGCGGCGGTCCATCGACAGGTCGGCCCGGTTCGAATGCACGCGATAGCCGAACAGTGCGTCCGACCAGCGGAACTGGCCGACCAGCTTGCGCGCGTACGGGTCGAGCAGCAGCTTGGTCGGATTGAAGCGATGGCCGTGCTGCGGCTGGTACGGGCCGTCCGCGCGGAACCCGTACACGGTGCCCGGATGCGCGTTGGGCAGGTAGCCGTGCCACACCTCGTCGGTGCATTCGGGCAGGTCGAGGCGCGCGAGTTCCTTGCGGCCGGTCGGGTCGAACACGCACAGCTGGATGCGCTGCGCGTGCGCGGAAAATACCGCGAAGTTGGTCCCGAGGCCGTCCCAACTGGCGCCGAGCGGATAGCTGCGGCCGGGTTCGAGACGGTCGGGCAGGGCGGTCGGCATGGGGTGGGTCTCCGTGTCGGGGAGGTGAATGATCAGGCAGGGGTCAACCAGAGCGTCGCGAGCGGCGGCAGGCGCAAGCTCGCCGACCACGCCTCGCCGTGCGCGGGCACGGCTTCGGCCCACACGGCGCCGTCGTTGCCGGCGTTGGTGCCGCCGTACGACGCGGCATCGGTGTTCATCAGTTCGCGCCAGTGGCCGGGCGCGGGCAGGCCGAGCCGATAACCGGCGCGCGGCACGGGCGTGAAGTTGCAGACGGCGACCACCAGGCGCCCCGTATCGTCGCGGCGCGCGAACGCGAACACGCTGTTGTCGCGGTCGTCGCCGATCAGCCAGGCGAAGCCGGCCGCGTGGCAGTCGAGCGCATGCAGCGCCGGCTCGGCCGCGTACGCGCGGTTGAGATCGCGCACGAGCCGCTGCACGCCGCGATGCGCGGGCGCGTCGAGCAAATCCCAGTGCGGCGTCGCGTCGTGCGCGAACTCGCTCCACTGCGCGAATTCGCTGCCCATGAACAGCAGCTTCTTGCCGGGGTGTGCCCACATGAAGCCGAAATACGCGCGCAGCGTCGCGAGCCGCTGCCACGCGTCGCCGGGCATCTTCGCGACGAGCGAGCCCTTGCCGTGCACGACCTCGTCGTGCGACAGCGGCAGCACGAAGCGCTCGGAGAACGCGTACACGAGCCCGAACGTCATCCGGTCGTGGTGATAGCGGCGGTGGATCGGGTCTTCGTGCAGGTACGCGAGCGTGTCGTGCATCCAGCCCATGTTCCACTTGAAGTCGAAGCCGAGCCCGCCGTCGGCGGTCGGCGCGGTGACGCCCGGCCACGCGGTCGACTCCTCCGCGACGGTGACGACGCCGGCCGGCGCGGCGTCACCGTGCAGCGTGTCGTTCAGCCGGCGCAGGAACGCGACCGATTCGAGGTTTTCGCGGCCGCCGTACACGTTCGGCACCCATTCGCCTTCCTTGCGCGAATAGTCGCGATACAGCATCGACGCGACCGCGTCGACGCGGATGCCGTCGACGTGATAGCGGCGCGCCCACGCGAGCGCCGACGCGACGAGGAACGCACTGACCTCGGTGCGCCCGACGTTGAACACGCAGGTGTTCCAGTCGGGGTGCATCCCCTCGCGCGGGTCGGCATGCTCGTACAGCGCGCTGCCGTCGAATTGCGCGAGCCCGTGCGCGTCGTTCGGAAAATGCGCGGGCACCCAGTCGACGAGCACGCCGATGCCGGCCGCGTGCGCACGATCGACGAAGCGCGCGAAGCCCTCGACCGGCCCGAAGCGCGCGGACGGCGCGAACTGCGCGAGCGGCTGGTAGCCCCACGAGCCGCCGAACGGGTATTCGGCGATCGGCATGAATTCGACGTGCGTGAAGCCCATCCCCTTCACGTACGGAATCAGCCGCTCGGCGAGTTCGTCCCACGTCGCGCTGCGGTCCATCTGTTCGGGGATGCGCTGCCACGACTCCGGATGGACCTCGTAGATCGACCACGGCACGCGGTAGCGGTCGTCGTGGCGCGGCCGTGCGTGCATCCAGCCGTCGTCGTGCCAGGCGAACGCGTGGAGCGCCGCGACGTCGGCGACCACCGACGCCGTGCGCGGCGGCGCCTCGGTCGCCCGTGCGCACGGATCGGCCTTGTGCGGCAGCACGCGCCCGTCGGCCGCGCACAGCTCGTACTTGTAGCGCTCGCCCGCTCCGATGCCCGGCACGAACAGCTCCCACACGCCCGACGGCCGCCGCAGCCGCATCGGATGGCGGCGTCCGTCCCATGCGTTGAAATCGCCGACCACCGACACGCGCTGCGCGCTCGGCGCCCACACCGCGAACCGCACGCCGTCGGTGTCGTCGATGCGCACCGGTGTCGCGCCGAGGCAGTCGAGCACGGCTTCGGGATCGCCGGCCGAAAAACGCGCAAGCGCTGCTTCGTCGAGCAGCGTGCCGAACGCGTACGCATCGTCGGTCACCTGATGCGCGTCCGGCCAGTCGATCGAGAGCAGATAGTGCGGCGCGCCGCCATCGTGCGCGATCGTCCCCGCGAAGCAGCCCGCGCGATCGACGCACGCGAGCGTGCCGAGTTCGGCGCCGTCCGGCGACAGCGCGCGCACGCGCTCGGCGCCGGGCAGCAGCGCCCGCACGACGATCTGGTCATCGTGTCGGTGCGGGCCGAGGCACGCGAACGGGTCGGGATGGCGGCCGGCGAGCAGCGCATCGATATCGGCGCGGTCGAACAGCGTATCGGTCATGGGTTTCCTCCGTCGTCGGGCAGCGCGCCGTCGCCGAGCAGCCGGTCGACCAGCGCCGCGAGCCCGCCGACCGGCACGCTCAGCCAGTCGGGCCGGTTCGCGGCTTCGTAGCACAGCTCGTACGACGCCTTGTCGATCAGGAACAGCGCGAGCAGGCGGTCCGCATAGTGCGGATCGACGAAGCGCGCGGGCGCGAGGTCGGCCGCCGCGCGATAGCATTCGACGAAGCGGTCGGCGGCGGCCTGTCCGAAGCGGTCGAACAGCGCACGCTTGCGGCCGGCCGCTTGCGGCGGCGCCTTCTCGATTGCGAACTGCGCGGTCGCGCTCACGTACGACAGCGAGCGCAGCAGGCCGGCCACGTCACGCAGCGGATGCGATTTCGCGCGCCGCCGCTCGAGCGGGCGCGCCGGTTCGCCTTCGAAGTCGATCAGCAACGCGTCGCCCTGCACGTCGAGCACCTGGCCCAGATGAAAATCGCCGTGAATTCGCGTGCATTGCGCGTCGAGCGTGCGTGGCACGAGTTCGCCGAGCGCCTCGACGGCCGCGTCGCGCGATGCGAGCAGCGCGTCGGCCGACGCGCGGGTGGGGGCATCGAGCGCGTCGAGCCGCGTGCGCAGCACGTCGAGCGCGCGTTCGAACGACGCGATCGCGTCCACGCACCAGCCGTCGACGTGATCGGGCGTCGCGGTTTCCGGTGCGAACGCGGGATCGTCGGATGGCTGCGCGAGCGCGACGTGCAACTGGCCGAGCCGCGTGCCGATGATGCCCGCGAACGCCGCGTAGCCGAGCAGCGCGTCGGGTTCCTCGTCCGTTTCGGCCGTCTCGCCTTCGTCCGCGGCCGGCAGCGCCAGCTCGTCGATCGCGCGGCGCAGGAAGTCGAACGAGCGCGTCCACGCGTCGCCCTGGTTGTCGACGTAGCGCTGCAGGATCGCGACCGTATGCGGCGTGCCGTCCGGGTCGACGTGCACGACTTCGCCGGCCAGCGTCGCGGTGTTCGCATACCCGATGCGCGTCAGGTGCCGGCTCATTTCCGCTTCCGGATGAATGCCGTGCGCGACCTTGCGCACCAGCTTCAGCACGATCGCGTCGCCGATCACGAGCGAACTGTTGCTCTGCTCGGCCGCGAGCCAGCGCACTTCCGCGTCGTCGCCCGGATCGAGCCCGGCGAGCGCGTCTTCCGGCAGAAAGGTGAGTTGGCCGCCGTCGGACGTGGGCACCGTCGCGCCGTCGCGCAGCTTGCGCAGCATCCCGCGCGCGAACGCCGGCAGCGCGAACGCATCGGTCAGGTAGCCGACCGTATGGCCGCGCCGCACGCGCGCGAGCGCCAGTTGCGCGAACAGCGGATGGGACGTCTCGCCGCCCCACGCGGCCGCGAGCGGCACCACGTAGCGCTCGACGCCGCCGTCGCTCGCGGACACCCACGCCTCCGCATACTGGAACGGCTCGTCCGGAATCGGCGTGACGACGTTCAGCCACGCGTCGCCGATCTTGCGATCCTTCGATGCGAACCAGCGCCGCCGCGCGAGCCACGACGCGAGCGCGTCGTGCGCCAGCGCGTGCAGTTGCGACACGTCCGGCCGCGTATCGCCGCGCCGCATCACGAGCGTCACGTATTCGGGCAGGGGCTCCGCATGCGGCTGCCGCCACGACGGCTCGCGGCCGTGTTCGGCGAGCACGAACCACAGGAACCCGTACGGCGGGAAGGTGAGGAGATACGGGAGCTGGCCGATCGGCGGAAACGGCGAATCGGAGGTCATCTCGATCGGCACGCGGCCCGCGAATTCGGACAGGTCGAGTTCTACCGCCTGCGACGCGCGCGACAGGTTCGCGACGCACAGCACCGGCTCGTGGCCCTCCAGCTCGCGCAGGTACGCGAGCACCTTGCGGTTCTCCGGGCGCAGGAAGCGGATCGTGCCGCGCCCGAACGCCTGCGACGCACGGCGCGTCGCGAGGATGCGCCGCGTCCAGTTCAGCAGCGAATGCGGGTCGCGCGTCTGCGCCTCGACGTTGATTGCGTCGTAGCCGTACAGCGAGCCCATCACCGGCGGCAGCACCAGCAGTTCGGGGTCGGCGCGCGAGAAGCCGCCGTTGCGGTCCGACGACCACTGCATCGGTGTGCGCACGCCGTCGCGGTCGCCGAGGTGGATGTTGTCGCCCATCCCGAGTTCGTCGCCGTAGTAGATCACCGGCGTGCCGGGCATCGACAGCAGCAGCGAATTGATCAGCTCGATGCGGCGCCGGTCGCGCTCCATCAGCGGCGCGAGCCGGCGCCGGATGCCGAGGTTCAGCCGCGCGCGGCGGTCGCTCGCATAGGTCTGCCACAGCAGGTCGCGCTCCGAATCGGTGACCATCTCGAGCGTCAGCTCGTCGTGGTTGCGCAGGAACACGGCCCACTGGTTGCTCGGCGCGAGCGCCGGCGTCTGCCGCATGATGTCGAGGATCGGGAAGCGATCCTCGCTCGCGATCGACATGTAGATGCGCGGCATCAGCGGGAAGTGGAACGCCATGTGGCATTCGTCCTCGTTGCCGAAGTATTCCTGCACGTCTTCCGGCCACTGATTCGCTTCCGCGAGCAGCATCCGGTTCGGGTACTCGGCGTCGATCGTCGCGCGAATCCGCTTCAGGATCGCATGCGTCTCGGGCAGGTTCTCGTTGTTGGTGCCTTCGCGCTCGACCAGATACGGCACCGCGTCGAGCCGCAGCCCGTCGATGCCGAGGTCGAGCCAGAAGCGCATCACCTGGATCACTTCGCGCACGACGGCCGGGTTGTCGAAGTTCAGGTCCGGCTGGTGCGAGTAGAAGCGGTGCCAGTAGTACTGGCCGGCCACCGGGTCGTGGGTCCAGTTCGACGTTTCGGTATCCAGAAAGATGATCCGCGTGCCTGCGTATTTCGTGTCGGTGTCGGACCACACGTAGTAGTCGCGATGCGTGGAGCCCGGTTTCGCGCGGCGCGCGCGCTGGAACCACGGATGCTGGTCCGACGTGTGGTTGATCACGAGCTCCGCGATCACGCGGATGCCGCGCGCATGCGCCTCGCGGATGAAGCGCCGCACGTCGGCCAGCGTGCCGTAGTCGGGATGCACGTCGCGGTAGTCGGCGATGTCGTAGCCGTCGTCGCGGCGCGGCGACGGATAGAACGGCAGCAGCCAGATCGTGTCGACGCCGAGTTCGGCGATGTAGTCGAGCTTCGCGATCAGGCCGGGGAAATCGCCGATGCCGTCGTTGTTCGAGTCGTAGAACGACTTCACGTGCACCTGGTAGATGATCGCGTCCTTGTACCACAGCGGATCGTCCGCACAGAGCGCGGGTTCGCGGCGGCGCGCGCGGCGCCGGCGCGGCGTGCCGGCCGGCGCGAGCGACGGGAATTGCGCGCGGCGCACGTCGTCGAGGGAATCTTCGCGTTTCATCATGCATGCGCTCCCGAAGGGCGGCGGGCGGGGTCCGGTTCGGGTGCCGCCGCCCGCGCGGCGCCCGGAGACGGCGCGAGCCGCCAGATTGCGTACGGCCGCACGTGCGGATCGAGCGACACGTACTGGCGATGGCCGCGCCAGGTCTCCGCGTGCGCGGCGTCCTGTTCGAGCGCATCGAGCGGTTCGCCGTCGGCCAGCCCGAGGCCGCGCCACAGCGCCGCATCGAGCGTGAAGTTCGCGGCCTGCGGATGCCACGGGTCGAGGCTGATCGCCACGATCACCACGCTGTCGAACGCGGGCGTCGCCTTCATGAACACGAGCACCGAATCGTTGTCGGCCTCGACGAACGTAAGCCCGAGATGCGTCTGCAGCGCCGCGTGATCGCGCCGCGCGCGGTTCAGCCGCGCGACTTCCGTGCCGATGTGCGCGCCCTTGCTCCAGTCGCGCGCGCGCAGCTCGTATTTCTCGGCATCCGCGTATTCCTCGCTGTCCGGCAGCGGCGCCGATTCGCCGAGCTCGAAGCCCGAGTACAGGCCCCACGAGCCGGCCAGCGTCGCCGCGAGCGCCGCGCGGATCACGAACTGCGAACGCGGCGCGTTCTGCAGGTGGCGCGGATTGATGTCGGGCGTGTTGACGAAGAAGTTCGGCCGGAAGAATTCGCGTGGCGGGCCGGCGGTCAGCTCGGTCAGGTAGTCGATGAAGTCGCGCTTCGACTCGCGCCACGTGAAGTACGTATACGACTGCGAGAAGCCGACTTTCGCGAGGCGGTACATCATCCCCGGCCGCGTGAACGCCTCGGACAGGAACACGACGTCCGGATGCCGGCCGCGCACGTCGGCGATCATCCACGCCCAGAACGGCAGCGGCTTCGTGTGCGGGTTGTCGACGCGGAAGATCCGCACGCCCGCGTCGACCCAGAACAGCACCGCGTCGCGCAGCGCGAGCCACAGGTCGGGCAGCGCGTCCGGCGCGTAGAAGTCGGGGTTCACGATGTCCTGGTAGCGCTTCGGCGGATTCTCCGCGAAGCGCAGCGAGCCGTCGGGCCGCCACGCGAACCAGCCCGGATGCGCGGCGAGCCACGGATGGTCGGGCGAGCACTGGATCGCGAAATCGAGCGCGATCTCGAGCCCGTGCCCGCGCGCGGCGTCGACCAGCGCGCGGAACGACTCGAGCGTGCCGAGCTGCGGATGCACGGCCGTATGGCCGCCGTCGGGCGAGCCGATCGCGTACGGGCTGCCGACGTCGTCGGGGCCGGCGGTCAGGCTGTTGTTGCGGCCCTTGCGCGCGGACGTGCCGATCGGGTGGATCGGCGGGAAATACAGCACGTCGAAACCCATGTCGCGGATGCGCGGCAAATGCGCGATCACGTCGTCGAACGTGCCGTGCCGGTGCGGATCGTCGCTCGCCGAGCGCGGAAACATCTCGTACCAGCTCGAGAAGCGCGCCTGGCGGCGTTCGACGTCGACCGGGTAGGTCGTCGCGTCGTGCGTGACGAACGGGCGGTAGCGCAGCGCCGCGAAGGCGTCGGCGAGCGCGGGCCCGCCGATCGACGCGAGGCGGTCGTCGGGCGACGCGTCCTTGAGTTCGGCGACGAGCCGTTCCATCTGCTTGACCGCGCGCGGATCGACGGGATCGGCGAGCTTCAGCGCGGTCGCGAGCAGCAGTTGCGCTTCGCGCACCTCCAGCGTCACGTCCTGGCCGGCCGCGCGCTTCTTCGCGATATCGGTGACGAGCGACGCCCAGTCGTCGCGCCACGCGACCACGCGGAATTCATGGCGGCCGAGCCGGTCGAGCGTGACGCGTGCGTGCCAGCGGTCGTTCGGCTCGGCTTCGAACGGCACTTCGCGCCAGGTGTCGTCGTCGGCGGCGCGCCACTGGAGCACGGCCGCGAGATGCGCGTGCCCGTCCGTGAAGATCGACGCGCTGACGACGAGCGGCTCGCCGATCACGCGCTTGATCGCGAAGCGGCCGTCGTCGACCGACGGCTCGACGCGCTCGATCGCGATCCGGTCGGCCACGAGCGCGGCCG
Organism: Burkholderia sp. E168m22; assembly: GCF_001319805.1. Classification (NCBI taxonomy): domain Bacteria; kingdom Pseudomonadati; phylum Pseudomonadota; class Betaproteobacteria; order Burkholderiales; family Burkholderiaceae; genus Burkholderia; species Burkholderia sp. E168m22. The sequence goes on along the minus strand of NZ_BBSK01000151.1, from coordinate 44,626 downwards.
ACAGCGCGGTGCGTTCGCGCGCGGCGTCGGCGCGCGTCGTGACGGGCGGCGCCCGCCATGCATGCAGCAGCGCATACGCGCCGGGCGCGAGCGTGAACGGCTCGAGCGCGGCCGGCGGATGCGTGCGCGCGCCGTCCTGCGTGACGACGCGTGTGAAGCCGCCCGGCACGCCGGGCAGGATCGTCGCGGGGTCGACCGTCGCAGGCGCGTCGAGATCGGGATTCAACGCGATCAGCAACGCCGCGTCGTCGTGTTCGAGCAGCGGCCCGGTGCCGCGCAGCAGCGCGGTCGCGCTCGCGCCCGGCGCGCTCAGTTGCACGATTTCGCCGCGCGCCGCCGCGACGGGCGTGGCGCGGCGCCACGCGTTCGCGTCGGCGAGCGCGCCCGACAGGTCGAAACGCGCGTGCTCGAACGCGGCGCGGTAGCGCGCGGCATCCGCGTCGCGCGCCATCAACGGCACCGTCACGCCGCGCTCGAAGCCCATCGGCACGAGCCAGCCGGTGCCGACGGCCGCGGCCGTCCACAGCGCGCGGCGATACGCGCGGGCGACGGTGTCGTCCGGCGCGTCGGGCCAGTCGTCGGCCAGACGCGGGCCGTCGGGCGCATCAGGGAACGCGATCGGCGCGCCGATCCGGCGCAGCAGCCGGTGCTCGTCCGCGAACCACGGCGCGCGCAGGTCCCACCAGCGTACCGACGAAAACACCGCGTCGAACCCGGCGGCTTCGAGTTGCGCGAGCGCGTCGCGTGCATGGCCGGGCACCCCGGCGAGCACCGCGACGTCCGGGCGCGCACGGCGCAGCGCCGCGCGCCAGCCCGGCCACCAGTCGGCCGGCAGGTGATGCGGCGCGTCGATCAGGAAGCCGGCCGCGCCCGCGTCGGCGTACGTCGCGAGATGCGCGCACCACCATGCGGACAGCGCGTCGCGCACCGCTTCGTCGGCGGTGTTCGCATGCGCGATATCCAGTGCGTGCGCGGTGCCGCGCGGATCGATCAGCGCGTCGTCGTGCGTACGCTCGGCGTACCAGTCAGGATGCTCGGTGCGCAGCGGATTGTCGCGCGCGATGCGGTCGGGCACGACTTCGAGCAGCAGGCGCAGCCCGTGGCCTTTCGCCAGTTGCGCGAGCCGCGAGAAGGTTTCGAGCGCGCTCGCGCGTGTCTCGAACGACTGGGCCGGCCGACGGAAATCGGCCACGTGGCGCGGAAAGCCGGCCACGCTCGCGGCCCAGAACGCGCCGACCAGCACGTGATCGAAGCCCATCCCCGCGATATGCGCGAAGGTTTGCGGCCACGCGTCGAGCGTTCCGACGAGGCGGGCGTCGCAGAAGTAGAGATGGGGAGCGAACGGTGGTGTGGAGTCCATGGCGTGGCGCGGCGTGGGCGAGTGGCGCGGGCGGTAAAGCCGGTTCGTCGCAACCTGCGTGCCTGCTGCGCGAACGTCAGCAGGACGGGGGCGTGCAGGGGAAGGCGGTTTGAAGGGGCCTGTCGTTTTTACATGAGCGCCAGGCCCACGTATGTACTACATGCGCGGTATGGAGCGGATATCCGAACTGTCGCCCGTCGCGGCATCATCGTCCGTCGTCGGGATCGGCACACCCGGGTCAGACCGCACCACCGCGCCATGTTCGATCCGGTGCGGGAACGGCGGCGGCGCGTCCACCTCGTCGCCGAAGCGTGCGCGCACGAATGCGCGCAGCAGCGCCTCACGCGCCGTGTGGCCATGCGCGCCGCAGGTCGACGGGCCGTCGACGAAGGTCGCGTCGCATTCGACGTCGTCGCCGTGGCGGGCGATCCGCAGATCCTCCACGCGATCGAGCACCGCGCCCGCGTCGGCCCACGACGCCGACGGCGCGAACGGTGCGTCGAGATGCCGGAACGCGTCGCAGGCGGCCGTCACGACCACGGTCGGCGCGACCGCCGTGAAGCGCAGCGTGTCTTCGTCATCGGCGCACAACGCGCGTGCGCACCAGTAATCGAGATCCTTTCCGTCGAGTGCGTCGGTTCGCATGGGCTGCCTCCGTCGGATCGAAAAACGCGTCACAGCGCAAGCGCCGTGCCCGTCGCGGGCGTCGAACGCATCCGCGCCACCAGCGGGTAGTGGTCCGACGCGTGCCGCGCCCGCGCGCTGCGGTGCACGACCACGTCGACCAGCAGCTCGCCCGGATGAATCCAGATCCGGTCGAGCGAGAACACCGGGCACACGGTCGGGAACGTGCGCGGCGCCGGCGCACGCCGGAACCGCGTGACGAGCGCCTGCAGCGCGCGGCCGCGCACGAACCATTCGTTGATGTCGCCGAGCAGGATCACCGGCATCGCGCCCGTATCGAATGCCGCGAGCAGCCGCTGCACCTGCGCGCTGCGTTCGCTGGCCGACAGCCCGAGATGGGTCGCGACCACGCGGATCGGGCCCGTGCTGCAGTCGATGTCGGCGTCGAGCGCGCCGCGCGGCTCGCGCGGGTGGAACGACAGGTCGAGCGTGCGCGCCGCGCGGATCGGGCAGCGCGACAGCACCGCGTTGCCGTAGCGGCGCTCGGGCGTGTCGATCGTCGGGCCGGCCGCCGCGTGCATGCCGGTCGCGTCGCGCAGGTGCGCAAGCACGTCCGGCGCGCGTGTGCCGCCGAGCGGCACTTCCTGCAGCGCGATCACGTCCGCGTCGAGTTCGTCGATCACGGCCGCGATCCGGTCGACCGCACGCGCTGACCACGCACCGTAGCCGCCGTGGATGTTGTAGGTCGCGATCCGCAGGTCGCGCCCGCCCGGCGCGGCGGCGGGCGCCGCGTCGGCGGTGACGACGTGCGGCGCCGGGGCCGGTTGTTTGCTCAGCGCCATCGTCGCAGCATCCTCACGAGCAGGATCGACACGCCGACCAGCGCGAGGCCGATCGCCGCGAGCCACGCGAACGCGCCGGGCCCCGGATGGCTGAGCGCGGCAGTCAGCTGGTGCGCGAACGTGACGGTCAGCACGATGCCGGGCAGCATCCCGAGCGCGGTGCCGATCAGGTAGTCGCGCAGCCCGATGTGCGATGCGCCGGCGACGAGGTTCACGACGGTGAACGGCGCGATCGGCAGCAGCCGCAGCACGGCCATCGCGACCACGCCGCGCCGGCCGATGTGCTCGCTCAGCCGGTTCGCGCGCGGGCCGGCGAGCCGGCGCACCGCGTCGCGCCCGAGCCAGCGGCCCAGCGCGTAGGTCGCGGCGGCGGCCGCCATCGAGCCGATGCCCGCATACGCGAAGCCCGGCCACGCGCCGAACACGAGCCCCGTCGCGGCGATCAGCAGCGTGATCGGCACCGCGCAGGTCGCCGCCACCACGTACGCCGCGAGCAGCAGCACCGGCGCGGCCGGCAGCCGCGCGATGCCGGCCACCGCGTGCGACAGCGACGCGACGTTCAGGTGCGCGCCCAGCGGCGTGAAGCGCCACGCGAGCGCCAGCGCGGCGATCGCGAGCACGATCGCGCCCAGCACGAAAAAGCGCGCGGTGAGCGAGCGGTGCTGTTCGTGCGGCACGAATTCGCGGACGAACCGGTCGGGCTCGATCGGCTGCTCGGGGTCGAGCCGCGCGCTGACCGGCACGAGCGCCTCGAATTGCGGCGACACGGCCGGATCGAGCGTGCGCAGCGTGCGGCCGGGTTTTGCGCGCAGCCGGTCGAGCACGACGTTCGGCCGTTCGCCGCACGCGAACGCGTCGGCCACCTCGGCGGGCGTCGTGCCGAGATGCTCGGCCAGCAGCCGCTCGCGCATGCCGGCGATCGCGCCGCGGATGCGTGGATCGCCGGCCGCGACGAGCGCGATGCAGCATTCGGTATCGAGCACCATCGAGCGGTTATTGAGGTTCGCGCTGCCGATCACGATGCATTCGTCGTCGACGATCGCGATCTTGCTGTGCACGTTCACGCACGCGTCGCCAAGCCCGTCGACGTGCGGATACAGCAGCCGGTAGCGGTCGAAGCGGTCGGCCGACGCGAGCGTCGCGTGCAGCCGCGCGCGCAGCACGCCCATCGTCGCCTCTTGCAGCCAGCCGCTCTGCACCCGCGGCGCGACGACGGTGACGTCCGGCCCGTCCGTATCGGCGAGGCGCGAGGACAACGCGTCGCGCACCACCGCCGCGGTGAAATACTGGTTTTCGACATACAGGTGCCGCTGCGCGGCGCGGATCGTGTCCTCGACCAGCGCGCGCACCTGCCGCACCGGTTCGCGCCCGCCGTGGCGCGGCGCCGTATAGGCGATGCCGAGCCGCACGTCGCGCACGTCGACGCGCGCCTCGCGCGGCCACGGATCGTCGTCGTCGGGCCGGTAGAGATGCCGCTGCGCGCGGATCGCGATCGGGCGCCCGCACGCTTGCAGCCAGCGGGCCCGCGCCTGATCGCCGATCGCGGCGGCCGCGTCGCCGTCGAACATCGCGTGCACGTCGTGGAACGGCCCGTACGGCATGCCCTGCTCGTCGCGGCGGCGCGGATCGTCGGCCGCATGCGCGGGCGTGTCCCAGCGGGCGCGCGTCAGGTCGAGGCCGCCGACGAACGCGAGCCGGTCGTCGATCACGACCAGCTTCTGGTGATGCGATGCACCGCGCGGGTGCGCATCGTCGAGCCGGAACCGGATGCCGCGATGCGCGCGCCAGCCGGCCCGATACACGGGCGGCCAGTCGCGCTCCAGCGCGTAGATCATCGCGAAATCCCACGCGAGCACGTAGATGCGCAGGTTGTGACGGGCCGACGCGAGCGCATGCAGGAAGGCCGCGAGCGTGTCGGGCAGCGTGTCGTCCGCGCCGCCCGGCGCGAGCCGCATCCGGCTGTCGACGTCCCAGCCGACGATGAACACCGTATGGCGCGCACGCAGCAGCGCGGCGCGCAGCGTCGAGAAATACGCGTCGCCGTCGACCAGCATCGTGAAGCGGTCCGCGTGGCGGATCGTGTCGCAGTTGCGCCCGCGTTCGAGCAGGCCGTGCCGCGACGGGCCGTCCGCCGACGCGGCGTCGATGCGCCGGTCGTCGGCGCGGGTCACGCGATCCGGCGCGATCATCGGGCCCCGACGTCCCGGTTGCCGTCGATCCGCTGCAGCAGCGCATCGCAGCGTGCCCGAAGCCCCTGCAACTCCGGCGAATGCGCGTCGAGCCGCGCATGCTCGCCATCCGCGACCGCGATGTCGTAGATCTCCTGCGCGATCGTCGCCGACGCGTGCGCGATCCTGATCCGGTCGAGCCAGTCGCATTCGGCGTGCTGGCACGCGAGCCACGCGCGCAGCGCGCCCACCAGCTGGCTGGTCGTGAGCCACGTTCCGCTGCGCATGCGCGCGGCGAGCTGGCTCGTCACGAGATAGGAGAGCAGGTCGGTCTGGGTCACACGAAACTCCTTGACGAGGTGTCGGGTTGACAGGTCCGTACGCACGCGATGTTTTGCAGCGTCTCGCAGATCGCCGCAAATTCCGGCCCGCTCGTGCGCGAGAACGAGACGGAGATGTCGTCGGTGTCCGGATCGTCGTCCGATTGCTGGACGATGAACCGTTTCACGCGCACCCGGCCGGGGCCGAGCGCCTCGTGCAGCGTGCCGAGCGTGAGGCCGCCGCGCTCGGCCACGAGCTGCAGCGTGCGCTGCTGGCGCTGCGCGATGAAGCGGCGCTCGAGCGGTTTCACGCCCGCGAGGATCGCGAGCACGATCGCCGTCGCGCCGACCGACGCAACCACCATGCCGCCACCCGCGGCGAGCCCGACGCCGGCCACCGCCCACAGGCTCGCGGCCGTCGTCAGCCCGCGCACCACTTCGCCGCGCAGCAGGATCGAGCCCGCGCCGAGAAAGCCGATGCCGGACACCACTTGCGCGGCGACCCGCGACGGATCGAGCACGACGCCGTTCTGCCCGCGCACGTCCTCGAAGCCGAACGTCGACACCAGCATCACGAGCGCGGAGCCCACGCACACGAGCATGTGCGTGCGCAGCCCGGCGGCCCAGTTGAGGCGTTCGCGTTCGAGCCCGATCACGCTGCCGAGCAGCGCGGCCAGCAGCAGGCGTCCGAGTAATTCGAGGTGGCCGATCATGATGTGCATCCCTTCCGGCCCTAAGTGAAGCGGGCCCGGTAGCGGTTCGATGCGGAAAAGGGACGCAAGCAGCGTGCCGGCCGGGCACGGCGCGTGCGCGCAAGGCCGACGGCGCGCCTGGCGAGCATGCGGCGCGCATTTTTTGCATCGCTATCGCAGATAAGACAGGAGGCCACCGTGGCACATCAACAGGACGCACAGGTTCGGGACCCGTATCGCGGCCACGAGATTTTCGTGTGGGCGCGACCCAACGAGCGCGGCGCATGGCGCGACGAGGTGCAGGTGTACGTCAACGGCGCACGCATCGAGCTGGTGGTGCCGGAAGCCGCCGGCCCCGAATGGCTGACCGAGGTCGAGGCGCTGCGGGCGGGCCTCGAGCGCGGCCGCTATCTGATCGACAAGCGCGTGGACGACGATTGACCGGCATCGCGCTTGCGGCGCCGTGTGCCGCGACAGCGCCCCGCCGTGCAAGTACCCCATGAACCCACGCCGGCCCGCGCCGGGAGGAACCGATGAGCGATCCGCGCACCTTGCATATCTATCGCTACGACCCCGACCGCGACGCGGCGCCTTACATGCAGCGCTACGAGATCGACGTGAATCCGGACGACCGCATGCTGCTCGACGTGCTGGGCCGCGTGAAGTGCGACGACGAGACGCTGTCGTATCGGCGCTCCTGCCGCGAAGGCATCTGCGGCTCGGACGCGATGAACATCAACGGCAAGAACGGCCTCGCATGCCTGACCAACATGCAGACGCTGCCGCGCGAAATCGTGCTGCGGCCATTGCCGGGGCTGCCGGTGGTGCGCGACCTGATCGTCGACATGACCGATTTCTTCAACCAGTACCACTCGATCCGGCCATACCTGATCAACGACACGACGCCGCCCGCGCGCGAGCGGCTGCAATCGCCGGAGGAGCGCGACCAGCTCGACGGGCTGTACGAATGCATCCTGTGCGCGTGCTGTTCGACGTCGTGCCCGAGCTACTGGTGGAACCCGGACAAGTTCGTCGGTCCCGCCGGGCTGCTGCAGGCGTATCGCTTCATCGCCGATTCGCGCGATCTCGCGACGGCCGAGCGGCTCGACGATCTCGAGGACCCGTACCGGCTGTTCCGCTGCCGGACGATCATGAATTGCACGGACGTGTGCCCGAAGGGGCTGAATCCGACCAAGGCGATTTCGGAGATCCGGACGATGCTGGTCAGGCGGACGGTGTGAGGCAGGATATCCCGAAGCCGGGCTTCAACTCCCGCTATTTCCCGGCGAACGCGTCCGCCTGCGCGGCGCGATGCCGTGCCGCAACCCGATCACTGGCCGGATAGAACTGCCGCGCCCATCGCTGGAACACCGGGTACGGCCCGTCGCCTGCGACCGGGGTACCGTAGCCGGTGTAGTCGCGATTGCCCCACACCATGATGTCTTCCTTGAACACCGGCACCAGCCACAGCCGGTGCAGCAACCGGCCGAGCACGGCGTAGACGAGCCGCTGCACCGGGGCCGGCCACCTCGACAGCCACGAAAAGCGGAACGAGATACCGTCACGGAAGGTCCAGCGCAGCGGCGCGATCTGCACGCCGCACGCGAAGATCTTCGCTTCGAGGCCGATCGCCTTCATTTCATGGTCGGACGACACGCAGCCAAGGCCGTGAACGCCGATCAGCGTGCGCCATTTGATGTGCTTCCACGCCATGTCCACCTGCATCGAAATGCGCGGGCCGTCGATCACGGGCGTATGCGGCTTCATGTCCTTCCAGCGGTGCAGCGCGCCGAAATGTTCGAGATCGAAGCCGTTTTCCGGCAGGTTCTGCATCACGCCGCGTAGCGTGAATGCCTGGCCGACCGGTGCCGAGAAGCCGGTCATGTCCACTTCCGGCAGTTCCCAGGTCGGCGCCAGGCCGTCGGCGTTCTGCCATACGAACACGAAGCCGTTCCACTCGCGCACATGCCAGGTGCGAAGCGTCGGCCGTTGGCCGCCTTTCGTGCAGCCGGCGGCGATACGCCGGCCGTCGGGGCCGTACGCGTAGTGATGGAACGGACAGACGATCTGCTCGCCGTCGACCGTGCCGCCGTGGCCGAGATGCGCGCCCTGGTGCGGGCAATACGCGTCGACCGCGCAGGCGACGCCCGAGGCCGTCCGGTACAGCACGACGTCGCGTCCCATGAACGGCGTCGCGAGCACGGCCCCGCGCTTCAGCTCGCGGCTGAAACACAGCGCGAACCACCCGTCCGGATAGGGCAGCGGCGCGGTTTCGTCGACGGGGCCGGCTGCATGCATCGCGCGCTCCTGCATCGGCATGGCACTCATCGCGCGAATTCCCGATCGGCATGTGCGATGGCCGCCGACACGGGGCCGTCTCGCCCGTCGGGTGCGTCGCCGCCGGGCGCCGGGTAGAACTGCGCGGCCCAGCGCCGGAACGTCATGATCGGCAGCTCGCCGGCCATCAGCGTCGGGCGTGCGTCGTAGTCGCGGTGATCCCAGATGCGCAGGTCGCGCTTGAATTGCGGCACGAACCACAGCCGGTATGCGGCGCTCGCGAGGACCTCGTGCAGGGCCCGGCGCAGCGGCGACGGCCACGCCGACGCACGTTCGACGCGCAGCGCGACGAATTCGCGGCAGGTCCAGCGATCGGGTTCGATCTGCGTCGGGAACAGCACGACCCGCGCGTGCAGCCCGAGGTCCGGCAGTTCCATGCGCGCGGCCATGCAGCCCAGGCCGTGCATCGTGATGTCCAGCAGCAGCCGCTGCCCGAGCAGCACGAGCGTCGAGCGCATCGTCAGCCGGTGGCCGTCGGCTTGCGGCGGCTCCAGCACCGGGTTCGACCAGCCGTGCACCGGGCTGAAATGATTGATGTCGACGCCGTTCTCGGCCGGATTCTGCAGGCTGCCGTTCAGCGTGTGGCACTGGCCGCGCGGCCGCGAATAGCCGTCGAGGTCGAGTTCGGGCAGCGACCACGACGGCGCTGCGCCCGCACGGTCCTGCCATGCGAGCACGAGGCCGTTCCATTCGCATACGGGGCGCTGCCGCAGCGTGGCGGCGGGCGGCTTGCCGTCGCGCCCGGCGCGCACGCAGGTGCCGTCCGGCGCGAACGCGAGGTGATGGAACGGGCATACGATCTCCTCGCCGCGCACGACGCCGCCGTGCCCGAGATGCGCGCCGAGGTGCGGACAATGCGGCGCGACCGCGCGAATCAGGCCGGATGCCGTTCGATACAGCACGACGTCCGCGCCCATGAAGCGCGTTACGACGAGCGCGCCTGGTTTGACGTCGCGGCTGTAGGCCAGCGCGAACCAGCCGTCCGGATAGCGATGTCGCGAAGCAGCGGCGGGTTCGGGCACAAGAGGGAGCGGTGCGTGCATGTGCGTCTCCAGTCACCGGGGCCGAGCATGCCGGTCCGCCGCCGCGATTTCCTCGAGCGTCGGCAGCGCCGTCATCGCGACTGCGCCGCCGGCGAAGCGCCCGCCGCCGAGATCGTCGCCGTGGTAGCGGGTGCTGAATGCATGAAACTCCGCATTGCCGGCACTCATGTAACACAGCTCCGTCACGTAGGCCTGCGCGTCGGCGTCGCCGGCCAGCGCGCCCGTCGCGACCGCTTCACGCGCGTCGATCAGACGGCGTTCGTTCGACATGCAGAGTACCGCCAGCCGGTCGAGCGCCGCCTGTGCGTTCAGTTGCTCGACGCGCATCAGGATCCACACGGCGTTGAATCGCTCGTGCGCGGACCATTCCTTGCGAAACGAAAACAGGTCGTTGACGAGGATCACCGAATCGATCGTCGCATCGCGCGCATCGGCGAGTGCCGCGTGTTGCGCGAGGCGCTGCCCCATGTCGATGTCGAGCGCGTATTCGGTGAGCAGCGTGATCCAGTGGCCGAAGCCCTCGACCCGGCGAAACGCCAGATAGTCGGCCAACGACAGGCGCGTTGCGTCGGTTGCCGTCGGGCTGGCCTGCGTATGGATCTGCTCGCGGATGCATTCGACGAACCGCCGCCAGAAGGCCGGGCGCGCCTCGCTCTGGGTGCGCATCAACTGCAGCGTGTCGTGCAGCAGCCGCGCGGAAGGTGCGTCGGCCGGCGGCGGCGTGCCGTCGACGGCCGCCAGGAAATGCTCGCGCAACGTGTCGAGCCCCGCCTGATCGCCGGTGCGTGCGAGATGCGTGAAGGCGTCGTCCATCAGCGTCGTGACGTGCATCATGCGGTGGAGCGCGTACACGCGATCGGGCCGCGCATTCGGGTAGCACAGGCTGCCATACGCGGGAATGCGCTGCGCGAGAAAACGGCGCGCCGCGGCGTCGCTGCGATAGTGCTGCACGATGTACGGGTAGTCGTCGATCGCGAGCTGCCGCTCGATTGCTTCATGCTGCGGGTGCCGTGCGACGGGCAGCGACAGATGCGGCAGCGGCAGCACCAGCGTTTGCGTCTCGCTGGGCGGGGCGCTCGTGGCGCGTGGCGTTCCGGATGCTTGCATGCGGCTCTCCAAGTTACGCGTCCGGTTTGACCGCGACGATGCTGTAGGTCGACACCTTGTTCTTGATCAGCGCGACGGACCAGTTTTCGGCGAGCACGCGCAGTTCTTCCAGCGTGTCCGGCGCACGGTGCGGAAAATGGCGGTCGATGTTGGCCTTGGCATCCATCAGCCAGCGCGCGACGTCGATGTTCGACGGCAGCACGCGCATGTCGCGGATCGCGAACCCGGCGTCGATCAGCACCTGCCTGAAATAATCGGGCGTCTTGCGGTGCTTGCATGCGATCCGGTCGACCTCGTCGGGCGTGTCGGACGCGTATTCGCTCAGGTCGACGTTGTACAGATTGTCCGAGATGACCACCGAGCCGCCGCCGCGTACACGCGCATGCAGCGCGCGCATCGCCTTTTCGTACAGCGCGTTCGGGAAATGCGAGATCACGCCGCGAATGATCACGAGATCGTATGGTGTCGCGGGATCGGGCAGTCGATCGACGTCCTGTGCGTTGCACTGATACAGGTTGATGCGTTCCGCGAGCCCGTGTTGCGCATGAAAGCGGGCGCAGTAGTCGAGCTGTTCGCGACTGACGTTGATACCGTCGAGGCGCATGCAGCCGGGGAAGCGGCCGGCCAGATACTTGAGGATGTAGCCCCAGCCGCAGCCGATGTCGAGAATGCGTTCGACCCGGGCGGGAACGGGGTCGTCGAAGCCGGCGAGATGAAGCTGGCGTTCGAAGTAGCGAATGCCCGATTCATCGAGCGAGATCGGCGGCGTGGAGCGCGGATCGTCGTACACACCGAACTGGAACAACAGGTACTCGCCGATCGCCTTGCGCCAGTCGTCCGGGCTGCCGGCGTAGGTCGTCTGCACTTTCCGCTCGTAATCGCTCACCGTCTCGCCATGCAGCACCCGGATCGGCAGGGCGGGTTCCAGGTGCGGCGCGCGCAGTTCGGCGATCGCCTGTTCGCTGATCTGATTCATCGAAATCCTCGCGTCGTCCATTTCCGTCAAACCGGACAAAACAATGCGCGCCGATCGAGCGGCGGCGCACGTTTTTACGAAACGCCGGCACAAAAATACCCCGGCCGATACCCGTGATCGTGCGATCGAATAAATCGAGGTAATGCTTCGGTCGAAACGTTATGAAGGTGAAAGATCCGTGCGCATTTATAGAATCCCCGGATAAATGGCGGAAAGGGCGCTACGACGCCACATCGCGACACAGGCCCGATATCGCGCCTGGGACATCTGGCGACGAGGCTGGCGCCGGCTGGCCGGTTCGGCTCCGTACGCAACGCGTATTTTCACGATTCTGGCACTGCGATCGTGAACCGGAAACGAAGTATTTTTGTTATATGAAAGGCGATTCGATTTTTCAAGAATCTTCCCGTGTGTTTTAAAAACACAGGAAAACAGGTGTGAATAAAAATATTAAAATCGCGCTTGTCAATGGCGGTGGGGATTGTTTCGATTCGATGAATCGAAAAAAGCCGCGACGCGAACGATCGCGCGCGCGCGGCTATCCGGCCGGACGAGCTCGTGCGGCCGCATGACGTCAAGCTCGACTGAAACGCCCGCTCCCGCAGGAGCGGATCGGGCGCGGTGGACCGGCGCCTACGGCTACGGCCGCGCAGCCACCTCGTCGAGGTGCCACAGCAGATCCGCCGGATCGTCGTACACGCGCAGCGCGCCGGCGCGTTCCAGTTCGTCGCTGCCGTACCCGCCCGCCAGCAGCCCGACGCCGAGCGCGCGGCAGCGGGCGGCGGCGAGCATGTCCCAGATGCTGTCGCCGACCACCACCGTATGCTCGATCGGCACGTTCAGCTTCGCGGCGGCAGTCAGGAACAAATCCGGGTCCGGCTTCGCATATTTCACCTGATCGCGCGTGACGACGACGTTCTTCGCCGGATCGACGCCGAGCGCCTCCAGATTGATCGCCGCCGTTTCCATCCGCCCGCTGGTCGCGATCGCCCAGCGAATGCCGGCATTCGACAGCGCGGCCAGCAGTTCGCGCGCGCCCGGCAGCGGCCGGACCTGCGCGCGCAGCCGCTGGTACGCGGCCGCATGCAGCCGCGCGAGCCGCTCGACGCGCTCGGCGTCGATGTCGCCGGCCGTTTCGCGCAGCAACTGGTTCAGGAACAGGCCGCCGCTCATCCCGATCTTGCGATGGATGCGCCACACCGACAGTTCGATGCCTTCGGCGTCGAGCGCTTCCTTCCACGCGAGTACGTGCTGATAGACGCTGTCGACGAGCGTGCCGTCGAGATCGAACAGAAATGACGTTTCAATGCGCATGTAACTCTCCTGGCCCGATGATCGTCGGGCAAATCGTCGGCAAAACCCAATGCGTCACATTATCGGCGCACGGCCGTGTCACCGCCATGTCCCGCGCCGCACGCACCGCGCCCGGCGGCGGGTCGAACACCGCTGGTACAATCGCGCCGATGCGCCGGGCGGGCCGCCCGCGCACGCCCAACCTTCGTCGAATCCCCGTATGGCAACCCCCGACGCCGTCAGTTCCGAACAATCGTGGTGGGGCGTTCTGGCCCTGGCGCTCACCGCCTTCATCTTCAATACCACCGAATTCGTGCCCGTCGCGCTGTTGAGCGCGATCGGCGACAGCCTGCAGATGCAGCCGACCGCCGTCGGCCTGATGCTGACGATCTACGCGTGGGCCGTCGCGGTCGTGTCGCTGCCGCTGACGTTCGTCACGCGCCACGTCGAGCGCCGCAAGCTGTTGAGCGTGGCGCTGCTGGTGTTCATCGGCAGCCATGTCGTGACCGGCGTCGCGTGGAATTTCACGGTGCTGATGATCGGCCGGCTCGGCATCGCGTGTGCGCATGCGGTGTTCTGGTCGATTTCGATCCCGCTCGCGGTGCGGCTCGCGCCGAGCGACCGCAAAAGCCGTGCACTCAGCCTGATCGCGATGGGCTCGGCGATCGCGATGGTCGCCGGGATTCCGCTCGGACGCGTGATCGGCGAGGCGTTCGGCTGGCGCGTCACGTTCCTGATCATCGCGGGCACGGCGGGCATCGCGCTGCTGTTGCTGCGCGCCACGTTGCCGTTGCTGCCGAGCCAGGGCGCCGGGTCGCTGAGCAGCATCGGCGTGTTCCTGCGCAAGCCGGCGCTGGTCGCGCTGTATGCGATCACCGTGCTGGTCGTGTCCGCGCACTTCACGTCGTACACGTACATCGAACCGTTCGTGCAGAGCATCAACCATGCGAGCAACAGCCGGATCACGTACGTGCTGATCCTGTTCGGCATCGCCGGCCTGCCGGCCGCGGTCTGCTTCAATCGCGTCTATCCGCACCGGCCCGACGATTTCCTGCTGGCGTCGATCGTCGCGCTGTCGGGCTGCCTGCTGATCCTGTTCCCGTGCGCGCTGAACATCGTCACGCTGTCCGTGCACACACTGGTGTGGGGCGGCGCGATCGTCTGCTTCGGGCTGGCGATGCAGGCGTGGGTACTGAAGCTGGCGCCGGACGCCACCGACCTGGCCGTGTCGATCTACTCGGGGCTGTACAACGTCGGCATCGGCGCCGGCGCGCTGCTCGGCAACCATATCGCGGGCGACTTCGGGCTGCCGTGGATCGGCACCTTCGGCGGCGTGGTCGCAATCTTCGCGGCCGGGGTCGCGTGGGCCGCGTTGCGGCTGCACGCGAAACGGGAAGCGGCGCTCGCGGCCCCCGCGCCGTGAAGCCGCTGCCCGGCACGCCGCCGGTGCATCACGCGATCGAATAGCCGCCGTCGGCCACGAGCGCGTGCCCCGACACATAGCTGGCATCGTCCGACGCGAGGAACGCGACGACCGTCGCCATCTCGTCGGCGGATGCCCAGCGGCCGGCCGGCGTCGATTCGGCAAAGGCGAGCCGTGCTTCCTCCGACGCCCAGATGCCGCGGTGATGGAACGGCGTATCGATCAGCCCCGGGCACAGCGCGTTGACGCGCACGCCGCGTTTGAACCATTCGATCGAAGCCGTCTTCGTCATCCCGATCACCGCGTGCTTGCTCGCGATATACACCGACGCGTTCTCGAAGCCGATGACGCCGCCCATCGACGCATTGTTGATAATGCTGCCCTTGCCCTGACGCAGCATGATCTCGGCCGCGAACTTCATCGAATTGAACACGCCGCGCACGTTCGGCTCGAACACCCGGTCGTAGCTTTGCGCGTCCTGCTCGAGCATCGGCGCGAACACGCCTTCCGTGCCCGCATTGTTGAACGCGACGTCGAGCCGTCCGTGGGTCGACACCGTGAAATCGAATAGCTTGCGGAGCTCGGCTTCGTTCGCGACATCCGCGGCAAAGGCCGTTGCGTTGCCGCCGGCGGTCGCGATCTCGTCGACCAGTCGATCGAGTTCGGCCTTGCGTCGGGCGCTGACGACGACCTTCGCGCCGCGGCGCGCGAGTTCGATCGCCGACGCGCGGCCGATGCCGGAACTGGCGCCCGTCACGAGGGCGATGCGACCGTCGAGCGGGGCAGAGTGCGTGCTTGCGTTCATGATGCGTTTCTCCGTGAGGGGTGATCCGTTGCGTCGAAGCGACGTCTGATGCGCATTGTGGTCGTTCGACGTCGACAAAAAAATGGAACAATGGCGCATTCAGAATTCCTTTTTGGGGAATTAAAATCGCTTTTTCGCGAGCATCATAAAGGCTTCCCATGCTCAACCGCCTCGACATCCTGAAGATCTTTGCCGCGGCCGCCGCGGCGCCGACGTTTCGCGAGGCGGCCGCGCGGCTCGGCGTGTCGCCGCAGGTCGTCACGCGCGCGGTGCGCGAACTGGAGGAGATGCTCGGCGAAACGCTGTTTCACCGGACGACCCGCAGCATCCGGATCACCGCGTTCGGCCAGTCGTTCGCGCGCGAGGTGCAGGGCGCGCTGGCCGTGGTCGACGGGCTGTTCGGGCCCGCGACCGGCCAGCGCGACGAGCCGGTCGGCGTCGTCCGGATCACCGCGCCGTCGGGCATGGGGCGGCATTACGTGCAGCCGATCCTCACCGGCCTCATGCAGCGATATCCGGGGCTCGTGCCCGATCTGCGGCTGTCGGACGTGCCGTCGCCGGTGGTCGACGAGCAGATCGACATCGGCGTGCGTGTCGGCGCGATCGGCGACAACCGCTTCGTCGCGCGCATGGTCGGGCCGCTGCCGATGTGGGTGGTGGCCGCGCCGTCGCTGATCCGGCGGCTGGGCGAGCCGAAAAACCGCAAGGCACTCGAAGCGATGCCGGTGACGTGCCTGATCGATCGTGCAAGCGGGCGGCCGTGGCCGTGGATGTTTCGCGGCGAGCAGCAGTTCGTGCCGTCGTCGCCGGCTTACCTGACGGACGACACCGAGGTGGAGATCGAGGCCGTGTGCGCGGGGGTGGGAGTCGGCCAGTGTTCGGAATATCTGGTGCGGCCGTACGTCAGGAAGGGGCGCCTCGTGCGGGTGTTGCCGAGCCTCGAGCCCGAGCCGTGGAAGCTGCACGTCTATCGGCCGCGGCGCGGGCCGATGCCGCGTCGTATCCGGGTGGTGTACGACGAACTGGTGGCGAAGCTCGCGGAGGCGACGTGGCGGGAGTAGGGATCGTCGCGGCTGCGCCGTGGGCCGACACGCTGCGGCGTCATCATGGTGCCGACGCACCCGTATCGTTGATCCCGGGCGACTTTGGGCCGCCGTGGATCGGCGCCATCGCCACACGGCTCACTTCACCCCGCATCGTCAATGCGGCCCGTCGTGCCTGATCCCTGCCGCATCGAGCTGCCGAAGTTTCGCGTACAGCGTCGTGCGTGAAATACCGAGCTGCCGCGCGGCCGCCGACACGTTGCCGTCGTGCTCGTCGAGCGCGCGGCGGATCGCGTCGAGCGACTGTTCGTGCAGGCTCGCCTGCGGGCCGGCGGCCGACGCGACGTTGCACACGTCGGCAGCGTCTTCGAGCACATCGGCGTGCCGCGCCCTGGTCGCGCGATCGAGCGGCGCACGCACGGTGCGCACCCATACGTGGCTACCATCGTCGCGCGCGATCCGCTGCGGCGTACGTGCCGGTGTCAGCAACCGGCGCTGCTGCGCGGGCGTCGCGCCCGGAAACAGTTGCCGGAGATCGACCGGCGCCACCGGCCCGGCGGGCGCGAGATCGAGCATCTGGCGGGCCAGGCGGCTCACCGCGCGCACGCGGCCCGCTTCGTCGAGCGCGATGACGCCGGCGAGCGGCGTGCCGAGCCAGCGCGGATCGAATTGCACCTGCAGCAGATGGCAGTCGCGCAATATCGCATAGAGCCGCTGTTCGGCGGACAGCGATGCGTGCCGGAATGACTCGCGCAGCTGCGCGATATTGCGCCGGCCGATGCCGGTGATATCGAGCGCGCCGATCACTTCGCCGTCGAAACCCACGAGCGGCACGGCCAGACAGAACACTCGCGACAACTCGTCGAGATAGTGCTGCGCGCCCGCGACGACGGTTTCGGCGCCGTCGTGAATCACGCAGCTCGGCGCGGTCGTGCCGATGTTCGGTTCGACGATCCGGCGCCCGGCGACGATCGGCGTGAGCAGCGCGTCGTCGCATTGCGGGCTGCGGCGCGCATGGACGATCGTGCCGTGCGGATTGACGCACATGATCGTCCATTCGCTGCCGCCGAATGCGGCCCACAGCGGCTCGATCTCCTGCGCGACGCAGCGGGTGAGCCGCCGGTCCGCGCGCGATTCGGCGGGTTCGCGCTGCATTTCATAGCGGGCGGTTTGCCAGGGCCGCAGCCCGGCGTCGCGCGAACGCAGCCACGAACGCGCGACGCTGGCCGGCAACGCCGTTTCCGGCAGCGGCTCGCCCGCGGCGAAGCGGGCGCGGAGCCGGTCGAGGTCGACCGGCCGTGAAAGGGATTCAGGGGCCGTGTTCACGCTGCGCTCCATTTGAAGTCGAGGTCCGGGCCAGGCGTGGCGGCCTGGCGTGTCGCGCGAATGCGTAATATAGCCCGGTGCCCGAAGGCGGGTATTTTCCCGGGAAGGGGCGCCGCCGTGTGCGTCGGCGTGCGGCCGGCGGCGCCTGTTGCGTTCAATGCGGCAAACGCAGGATCGGCTTGAGCGTGATCCCCTTGCTGCTGTCTTCCGCCGCCTGGTTGATCTGGTCGAGCGGATAGAACTTTACCAGCCGGTCGAACGGAAACCGCCCTTGCAGATGCAGTTGCACGAGTTGCGGAATGAACGTCTGCGGCACGCTGTCGCCTTCGACGATGCCGCGGATCGTGTGGCCGCCGAGCAGCAGGCTGTTCACGTCGAATTCGGCCCTGGTGCCGAGCTTCGGCGCGCCGACCACGCCCATCGTGCCGCGCGAGCCGAGCGCGTCGATCCCTTGCGACAACACCGCCGGCAGCCCGGTCGATTCGAGCGCGAAGTCGACGCCGCCGCCGGTGATCTCCCGGATCGCGTCGACCACGTCGACCTCCCGGCTGTTGAGCGCGTGCGTCGCGCCGAGTTCCAGCGCCAGCGCGAGCCGCGACGGTACGATGTCGACCGCGATGATCGTCGTTGCGCCGGCGATGCGCGCGGCCATCACCGCGCTCATCCCGACCGCGCCCGCGCCAAAGCTCGCGAAGCTGCTGCCGGTGCGCACCGCGAGCGAATTGATGACGGCGCCCGCACCGGTCTGGATCCCGCAGCCGAGCGGGCCGAGCAGTTCGAGCGGCGCTTCCTTCGGCACCTTGATCGCGTTGTTTTCGCGGGCGAGCGCGTAGCTCGCGAACGACGACTGCGCGAAGAAATGATCGTGCAGCGGCTGGCCGGATGCGTCACGAAGCGCGGTCTGCCCGTCCGCGTCGGCGCCGCCGAAGTTCAGCGCGAAAAACTGCCGGCAATACGCGCCGTGACCGCCGACGCACGACGTGCAGTGACCGCACGCGCCGTAGGTCAGCACGACGTGGTCGCCGGCGGCGAGCGTCTTCACGTTCGGGCCGACCGCCTCGACCACGCCGGCGCCTTCGTGACCGAGCACGGCGGGAAGTGGCACCGGATAGTACTGGTCGCGCACGATCAGGTCGGTATGGCACAAGCCGGTCGCGACGACGCGCACCAGCACTTCGTCGCCGCGCGGCGCGCGGATGCGGGCCGCTTCGATCGAGAAGGGCGCGCCGGCGGCGCGCGCGACGGCCGCGGTGACGGCGCGTGTGTCGTGTTCGGTGTACATGGTCGGTCTCCTCGTCAAATCGGATACGGCGGCGCTTCGCCCTTGATCGTCAGCCACTGCCACTGCGTGAATTCCTCCCAGTTTGCCGCACCGCCGATGCTCGAGCCATTACCCGATGCGCCGACACCGCCGAACGGGTTGATCACTTCGTCGTTGACCGTCTGGTCGTTGATGTGCAGCAGCCCCGTGTTCAGGCGCTCGCCGATCCGCAGTGCGCGTCCGACGTCGGCGGACAGGATCGCCATCGACAGCCCGTATTCGGTCCGGTTCGCGAGCGCGATCGCGTCCTCGTCGGTATCGAACGGCACGACGATCGCGACCGGCCCGAAAATTTCCTCGTCGAACGCCGGATTGCCCGGCGCGACGCCGCTCAGCACGGTCGGCTCGAAGAACAGGCCGCGATGGCCGCCGCCCGTCTCGATGCGTGCACCTGCGCGGCGGGCCGCATCGACCACGCTCGCCGCATGGTCGCGTTGCGCGGCGTTGATCAGCGGGCCGAGGCCGACGTCGCCGGTGGCCGGGTCGCCGACGCGCAGGCTGCGCGCTTTCTCGACGAGCTTCGCGACGAAGCGGTCGTGAATCGCGCGCTGTACGAGCACGCGGCCGGTCGCCATGCAGATCTGGCCTTGATGCAAATACGCGCCCCATGCGGTGTTCGCGACCGCGCGGTCGAGGTCGGCATCGTCGAGCACGATCAGCGAGTTCTTGCCGCCGA
The DNA here is from genome assembly GCF_001319805.1 of Burkholderia sp. E168m22. NCBI lineage: Bacteria > Pseudomonadati > Pseudomonadota > Betaproteobacteria > Burkholderiales > Burkholderiaceae > Burkholderia > Burkholderia sp. E168m22. Next base: position 25,270 of record NZ_BBSK01000151.1, on the reverse strand, counting down.
GTTCGAGCGATACCTTCTTCAGGTGGCGGCCGGCCGCTTCGCCCACCTTGCGTCCGGCCGCGGTGGAGCCGGTGAACTGGATCATCGCGACGTGCGGATCGGCGACCAGCGCCGCGCCGGCCGCGCCGTCGCCGGGCAGCACGTGCAGCACGCCTTCGGGCAGGCCGGCGAGCTCGAACACGCGGGCGATCGCGATGCCGCCGCACACGGCGGTGCGCGGATCGGGCTTCAGCACGACCGCGTTGCCGAGCGCGAGCGCCGGCGCGACCGCACGAATCGCGAGGTACAGCGGGAAATTGAACGGCGAGATCACGCCGACCACGCCGCGCGGGCGGCGGCGCGCGAGCGACAGCCGGCCGGCTGCTGATGGCAGCACTTCGCCGGCCGCGCGAGATGGCAGCCCGGCCGCTTCGTGCAGCGCCTTGATCGTGACGGACGTTTCGAACGCCGCCTTCGCGCGCGTCGAGCCGCTTTCGCGCACGAGCCAGTCGACGATCGCATCGGCGTGCGTTTCGGCGACGGCTGCGGCGCGGCGCAGGACGGCTGCGCGGTCGTCGTAGGGCAGGGCGAACCAGGCGGGCTGGGCGCGGTGCGCGGTCGCTGATGCTTCGGCGATGGCCGAGCTGTCGGCAAGACCGATGCGGCCGAGCGTGTTGCCGGTCGCCGGCTCGATCACGTCGGCCGCATGCGGGCTCGCATGCCAGCGGCCGGTGAAGGTCTTGCCGCGCCAGATGTCGGTGTCGAACAGTGCGGGGGTGTTGCTATCCATGTGCGCTCCTGGGGATTTCGGATCGGCCGGATCGTTGCGTGAGCGACGATCGGCATGCGCGCGAGGGTAGGGGACGGCGGTGAAACGAGGGTATCCGGGTTTTTTCCCATCCGTCGCGCCCGCATGGATTGGCGGGTGGATACGATTCGGTGTGCGGAAATTGAACAGTTGCCGTGTGGACTTGTGCCGCACGCCGCGTGATGACGTGGCAGATATTGCCGGTGCGGCATCGGCCGTTCACCGTCACCGTCTGGAGCCGCCGCGTCCAACCGCCGGCAGCAAGCTTATCGCGAGCGGTCGGGTACGCCAGGATTTACCGGCTGAGTGGTTCCAGTTCAACGGGGGCGACAGAAGTCGGAAGTGAAGAGGCGTCAGTTGCATCGAGCACGGGATGCCTTCAGATCGCGGGGCGCAGGCAGACCGAACTTGGTAAATAGCCTTGCCAGGTAGGACGGCGATTCGATCCCTACGCTCAGGGCTGCCGACAGCACGGTCGTGCCGGGAACATTCAAGAGCGAACGCGCGCGCATGACCCGTTGCCGGAGCTGATAATCGGTGAGGCTTTCGCCGGTCTCCTCGCGGAAGATCCGGGTGAGATGACGTCGCGATATGGCGAATTCCGAGGCGATTGTCTCGATATCGATCCGCTCCGCGAGCATGACGTCAAGGTACGCCTTGATTTCACTGACCAGTTGCCCGCGCGAAACCTTCGGATTGGCATCGCTCGGTGCGGCGCCGAGCACCGCCGCCACGCACGCCGACGCAATCAGCCGATCGACCAGATCGTTCTGATACCGCGCCATATCGTGCGCTTCCTCCGTTTCGTCGCCCGCGTCGAACTGTGTTTGCAAACGCAGTGCCCCAAGCAGAGCAGGCGGCGGCACGCAGTAGCGCGGTGCATCGCCCCCGTCGATCCGGACATTGGATTTGCGCGCACAAAACGAAACGAAGTCGCGCTCCGCATAGACCGCCGTATGGCAGTGCTCTCCGGGATTGCTCGCCGTGTCGTGAAAAATCCCGGCAGGAACCATCGCAAGCACGCCGGCGCCGATGCGTTGCGAATGTTTTGAACACTCCGAAGTCAGCGTCAGCGTGCCTTGACTCGGCAACAGGAACATGAACTCTTCGTGCTCGTGCCACGACGTCACGTAATCGGCCATCGTGATGCGACGGGTCGCAGCCACGCGGTCGGCGGGAATGTGCGATTTGGACGTCTGATAAAACATGGCGGGAACCTGCGACTTGGGACTTTATAAGGGACGGGCAACGCGCTGACGCCCATCGCCATGGCCCGATAGTGAGCATGTTCCGGCCCAAATGGAAGCGAATAAAAAACGCAGGCCGTGCATGCTGCGAGGGACGGCGGACTGGCCGCCGGCTTCGCAAAAGGCGGCACACCGATAGGCGGAGTTAATTAGGGAGCAAGCGCATGAGCATCGTACAACGTGTGCGGCTTGTACGGGTATTTTCCATCACCGACGAGGGCGGCAATCCGGCCCCGGTTGTGCTCGACGCGAACGGCTGGTCCGACGCGCAAATGAAAGAGGTGGCCCGCGCGTATGGTCTGGAAAGCGGGTTTGTGATGCGCGCCGTCGATCCGCACCATGATTTTCGCTTCCGCTTTTTTGTGCCCAACCACGAGATGGAGATGTGCGGACACGCGACGCTGGGCGCATTGTGGCTGCTGCGTCACACGGGCGCATGGCGCACGAACACGGCGCTGATTGAAACGCTGAGCGGCAGCATCGAAGCGCGGTACGACGCGTCCGACGCGCGGATCGAAGTCAGCCAGCCGGCGGGACGCGTCGAGCCGGTTGTCGACGCGGCGCTCATTGCCAGGACACTCGATGCATTGAACCTCGATGCGGGCGACCTGCTGCCGCTCGACATCGTCAACGCAACGACGAGCCGCACCAAAACGCTGGTGCCGGTCCGCACGACCTCACGGCTGAATGCGATCATGCCGAAACTCGACACAATCGAAGCGCTATGCGACGCGCTGTCGTCGACCGGTCTGTATCCGTTTGCGCTCGATGCCAATGCACCGCGCGTGTTCGACGCACGGCAATTTCCGCGCGCGTCCGGCTATTCGGAAGACGCGGCGACCGGCATCGCAGCGGCAGCGCTCCTGTACGGCGCGCATCGCCATGGGCTCGTCACCGGAGCGGGACGCGGCATCGTCGTGCGTCAGGGTGCGGCGATGGGACGCCCGTCCGCGATCACGGTGAACTTTCGCGATCCGGCCGATGCAAGCAGCGGTTGCTGGCTCAGTGGCCCGGTTGGTCTGATGGACGAGGCCTGAGTCATGTTGCTGGGCACACTCGAAGTCGATTTGTCGACACGCTCGTTACGACGTGATGGGAAGGCTATCCATGTCGGTTCGCGTGCATTTGACGTGCTCGCGGTACTGTTGTCGGCGGCGGGCCGTCTCGTCACGAAAGACGAGTTGATGGCCGCGGTCTGGCCCGGCACGGTAGTCGAAGAAAACAATCTGCAGGTCCATATTTCCGCGTTGCGAAAATTGCTCGGACCGCAACGCGACCTGATTGTGACCGTACCCGGTCGCGGTTACCAACTGACGCAGAGGTCAGCCCCGAGCGCGAATTTGACGCCGGCTACACCGCCCAGGCAGGGCGACAGCGATATTCCGCGACGGCACGGGGCGCTCACGGGACGCGACAGCCTAGTCTCCAATATTGCGGCAATACTGGACACGACGCATATATTGACACTGGTGGGCGCCGGGGGAGTCGGGAAAACGAGCGCGGCAATCGAAGTTGCTCATGCGGCAGTAAGCGGCCGTTTTGATATCACGCGCTTCGTCGCGCTTTCCGATGCTGCCTCTCCAGAAGCGGTCTTGCAGAAAATCGCGACGGCATTCGGCCTGTCGATACGGGACGACAGGTCGGCGGTGGACGCGCTAGTCGCCGCTTTGCCGCGAGACCGCACGCTGCTGGTGCTGGACAACGCCGAGCACGTCATCGACGCAGTCGCTCGACTGGTCGATTCAGTTTGCATGCGGCTTGGCAACTTGCGGGTACTCGTCACGAGCCGTGAGCCGTTGAGGGTATCAGGTGAGACTGTCTGCCACGTGCGTCCGCTCCAGGTGCCGCGTCCGGAGTCATCCATCGCAGAGCTGCTGGATTGTGAGGCAGTGCAGATGTTCTTGCAGCGCGCGCGACAGTCGGGTTGCGACCTTGATACTTTAAGAAAAAGCGCTCGTCTCGTTGGCGATATCTGCCGTCGGCTCGACGGTAATCCACTGGCGATCGAAATGGCAGTCGGGCGTATCGGTGCATTGGGCGTTCGAGGTGTTCACGGATTTCTCGACGATCGCTTCAAGTTGCTGACGCGGGGATACCGGACGGCGCTTGCGCACCACCAGACGTTACAGGCCAGCTTCGATTGGAGCTTTGCGTCGCTGAGCCCGTCGAGTCAGAAGCTCTTGGGTCACGTTGCGGCATTCCAGCGTGCTTTTACGTTCGAGGCATTGCGTGCGCTGGTATGCGATGCGCGGTATACGCTGTCTGACGTTGCCGGCGACATTGCTGAACTGACCGAGAAGTCGCTGGTGAGTGTCGAGCCGGGTAACGGCGAACATCGATTCTTTCTTTCCGAATCCGCTCGAGCATACGCGTTGCAAAAACGTCGCATCGGAGGGAAGGACATTCGAATGTTCGCGCACTATGCCGGGTACCACTTCAGTGCTTGTGAGGAAGCGTCGACCATTGGAACGGATGCGTTCAACGAGAAAGTGGAAGAGCGGGAGCTTGCCTACGCCATCTGAGCATGTAAGGCAATGGTAGGCCTCGACCCGCTGACGCGGCCTGAATGAATTGCAGCGAGCAGTTGAATCCGCCGCCCACAAGGGACAGTCGACATTGCGGAAAGCCAGCGTCCGCGCCGTCGCTTTACGACGTGTAGCCCGTCAGGAAAACCCTGATCGACTCCGCAGGCCGCCCGTTTTCAGCCGTTTTTCCCCGGTCGATACCGGCCGCGCCGCCGCCCGCCTCAGCGATATCCCGCACCCGCGCGATTGCGCTCCGGCAAGCCTTTCAGTCCGTGCATGTAGCTAAAGCAGGTATGGTGCAACGCAGTATTTTGCGTCCAAGGCTGAATTTTTATACCCATCAGGTATCAAAAAGCGCGACCAAAAGTATTGGACGCGCCATTTCCCCGCCGCGTATAAATCCGTTCCATGAATAGCCCACGCAGCGCGCTCCGCGTCCTCCGCCGCCCGAGATCGCATCGAAACCTGCGTCGTCAATCTGTCGGCGAGCCGCCAGCGCAAGTTGTCCGCGGCCACGATGCATGGCCCGATGCCGATGCTCGATGCGTACCTCGCACCCGCGACGGACTGACGAAAATCGCACGGTAATCGAGTCAGGCAAGGACCGTCACCCCCAAATACACATGGAGACAGCATCATGAGCGTCAAAGTTTTCGACACGACGGAAGTGCAGGATCTGCTGAAGGCCGCATCGAACGCGGCCGGGAATCGCGGAAATGGCACGAACGGCGACGCACGTACGCAGCAGATCGTGCTGCGCCTGCTCGGCGACCTGTTCAAGGCGATCGACGATCTCGACATCACGCCCGACGAAGTGTGGGCCGGCGTGAACTACCTGAACAAACTTGGTCAGGATAGCGAAGCGGCGCTGCTCGCGGCCGGTCTCGGTCTCGAGAAATATCTCGACATCCGGATGGACGCCGCGGACAAGGCGATCGGCCTCGACGGCGGCACGCCACGCACGATCGAGGGGCCGCTGTACGTGGCGGGCGCCCCGGTGCGCGACGGCGTCGCGAAGATCGACCTCGATGCGGACGACGGCGCGGGCCCGCTCGTGATCCAAGGCACGGTCACGGGCCTGGACGGCAAGCCGATCGCCGGCGCGGTGGTCGAATGCTGGCATGCGAATTCGCACGGCTTCTATTCGCATTTCGACCCGACCGGCAAGCAGAGCGACTTCAATCTGCGCGGCGCGGTGAGGACCGGCGCGGACGGCAAATACGAATTCCGCACGCTGATGCCGGTCGGCTACGGCTGCCCGCCGCAGGGCGCGACGCAGCAACTGCTGAATCGCCTCGGCCGCCACGGCAACCGCCCCGCACACGTGCACTTCTTCGTCGACAGCCCCGCTCACCGCAAGCTGACGACGCAGTTCAACATCGACGGAGATCCGCTGATCTGGGACGACTTCGCGTATGCGACGCGCGAGGAGCTGATTCCACCCGTGACCGAAAAGACCGGCGGCACCGCGCTCGGCATGAAGGCCGACGCGTACCAGGACATCGAGTTCAACTTCGTGCTGACGCCGCGCGTGCAGGGCAGGGACAACCAGATCGTCGAACGCCTGCGCGCGTCCGCCACCGCATAACCGCCGGCGGCACGGCGGCGCGCGAGCGCCACCGCTGCCGGCCGGTCACCCCGAGATTCAACCGATACCGATGCGAGCGTGCTTGCAGGACGCGGCACGCGCATGGGAGGAGCCATCATGTCCGCCACGATCGACCACACCAACGACCTGGATCATCTGCTGGAAACCGCCGTGCAGGATGACAAGGAGGCCGGCATCTTCCGCTGCCGCCGCGACATCTTCACGAACGCGGAGCTGTACGAGCTCGAGATGAAGCACATCTTCGAGGGCAACTGGGTGTACCTGGCGCACGAAAGCCAGATTCCCGACAACAACGATTACTACACGACATGGATCGGCCGCCAGCCGATCGTCATCACGCGCGACAAGACCGGCGAGCTGCATGCGGTCATCAATGCGTGTGCGCACAAGGGCGCGATGCTGTGCCGCCGCAAGCACGGCAACAAGGGTAGCTTCACGTGCCCGTTCCACGGCTGGACCTTCTCGAACACCGGCAAGCTGCTGAAGGTGAAGGACGAGAAGACGACCGAGTATCCGGTGCAGTTCAACACGCACGGCTCGCACGACCTGAAGAAGGTCGCGCGCTTCGCGAACTATCGCGGCTTCCTGTTCGGCAGCCTCAACGCCGACGTGCTGCCGCTCGAGGATTACCTCGGCGAAGCGCGCGTGATCATCGACCAGATCGTCGACCAGGCGCCGAACGGGCTCGAAGTGCTGCGCGGCAATTCGTCCTACATCTACGAAGGCAACTGGAAGATGCAGATGGAGAACGGTTGCGACGGCTATCACGTGAGCACCGTGCACTGGAACTATGCGGCGACGATGGGCCGCCGCAAGGAAGACGGCACCAAGGCGGTCGACGCGAACAGCTGGAGCAAGTCGGTCGCGGGCGTGTACGGCTTCGACCACGGCCACATCCTGCTGTGGACCCGGACGATGAACCCGGAGGTGCGGCCCGTGTACCGGCATCGTGACGAGATCAAGGCGCGCGTGGGCGACGTGCAGGCCGATTTCATCGTGAACCAGACGCGCAACCTGTGCGTGTACCCGAACGTGTTCCTGATGGACCAGTTCAGCACGCAGATTCGTGTGGTGCGGCCGCTCGCGGTCGACAAGACGGAAGTCAGCATCTTCTGCTTCGCGCCGAAGGGCGAGAGCGAGGCCGACCGCACGACGCGGATTCGCCAGTACGAGGATTTCTTCAACGTGACCGGCATGGGCACGGCCGACGATCTCGAGGAGTTTCGCGCGTGCCAGGCCGGCTATGCAGGCATCACGGCGATGTGGAACGACCTGTCGCGCGGTGCGCCGCTGTGGGTCGACGGGCCGGACGAGAACGCGAAAAAGATGGGGCTGAACCCGCGCATTTCGGGCGAGCGCAGCGAGGACGAAGGGCTGTTCGTGTGCCAGCACGAACACTGGGTGAACGTGATGCGCGATGCGCTGAAGAAGGAACGCGGGGAGGTGGCGGCATGAGCTTCGATTACCGGACGATTTGCGCGGCGCTGTATCGCGAGGCGCGCCTGCTCGACGATCGCGAGTGGGACGCGTGGCTGACCTGCTACACGGAAGACGTCACGTATTGGATGCCCGCATGGGACGACGATGACCGGCCGACCGACGATCCGCGCAGCGAGATCTCGCTGATGTATTACGCGGATCGCGGCGGCCTCGAGGATCGCGTGTTCCGGATCAAGACCGAGCGCAGCGGCGCATCGACGCCCGAGCCGCGCACCAGCCACAACGTGACGAACGTCGAGGTGCTGGCCGAACGCGACGACGAGGTCGACGTGCGCTACAACTTTCACACGCTGAACCACCGTTACCGCGTGACCGATCACTTCTTCGGCACGATGTTCGTCACGTTGCGCCGCGCGGGCGACGCGCTGCTGATTTCGCACAAGAAGATCGTGCTGAAGAACGACTACATCCGGCAGGTGCTCGACGTCTATCACGTCTGATGCCGTTGGTTTGCCATGAAAGGAAGTGGAGGTGACGCGATGTCCAGCTACAAGATTGCATTGAATTTCGAGGACGGGGTGACCCGCTTCATCGACTGCAAGGCCGGCGAGAAAGTACTCGACGCGGCCTTCCGCGCGAAGATCAACCTGCCGATGGATTGCGCCGACGGCGTGTGCGGTACCTGCAAGTGCCGCGCCGAGAGCGGGCACTACGACCTCGGTGACGATTACATCGACGATGCGCTGACCGAGGACGAAAAGGACGGCGGCCTCGTGCTGACGTGCCAGATGGTGCCGCACAGCGACTGCGTGATCGCGGTGCCGACGTCGTCGGTCGCGTGCAAGACCGGGCAGAGCGCTTTTGCCGCGACGGTCACGAAGGTCGAGCAGCACAACGATGCGGCCGTCGTGCTCGAACTCGACGTCGGCGCGAGCGCGCCGGCGTTCCTGCCGGGCCAGTACGTGAACATCGGCGTGCCGGGCAGTGGCCAGCATCGCTCGTATTCGTTCTCGTCCGCGCCGGGCGACACGAAGGTCGGATTCCTGATCAAGAAGATTCCCGGCGGGGTGATGAGCAGGTGGCTCGAATCGGCGAAACCCGGCGACACGCTCGAACTGCACGGGCCGCTCGGCAGCTTCTACCTGCGCGACGTGCAGCGGCCGCTGCTGTTCCTTGCCGGCGGCACGGGCCTCGCGCCGTTCCTGTCGATGCTCGAGGTGCTCGCGCGCAGCGGGTCGCAGCAGAAGGTGCACCTGATCTACGGCGTGACGCGCGATCTCGATCTCGTGCTGGTCGATGCGATCGAAGCGGTTGCGTCGAAGCTGCCGAACTTCAGCTTCGCGACGGTCGTTGCCGATGCGGCGTCGAACCACGCGCGCAAGGGCTGGGTCACGCAGCACATTCCGGCCGATGCGCTGAACGACGGCGACGTCGACGTGTATCTGTGCGGACCGCCGCCGATGGTCGATGCGGTGCGCCAGTATTTCGACGACGCAGGCGTGAAGCCTAACAGCTTCCACTACGAGAAGTTCACTCCCAACGTCACGGCAAAGGCGGCATGACCATGCAACGATTCTCCGGCAAGGTCGTCGTCGTCACTGGCGCGGCGCAGGGCATCGGCCGCGGTGTCGCGCTGCGCGCGGCGGCCGAGGGCGGCAAGGTGCTGTTCGTCGATCGCGCGGATTTCGTCGCCGACGTGGCGGCCGAGGCGACCGGTGGCGAGACGGCAGGCTTCGTCGCCGATCTCGAAACCTATGAGGGCGCGCACGCGTCGATCGCGTATGCAGTGCAACGGTTCGGCGGCATCGACATCCTGATCAACGGCGTCGGCGGCGCGATTCGCATGCGGCCGTTCGCCGAGTTCGAACCGGCGCAGATCGACGCGGAAATCCGCCGCTCGCTGATGCCGACGCTCTATGCCTGTCACGCGACGCTGCCGCACCTGATCGCGCGCGGCGGCGGCACGATCGTCAACATCTCGTCGAACGCGACGCGCGGCATTCGCCGCGTGCCGTATTCGGCGGCGAAGGGCGGCGTGAACGCGCTGACGTCGGCGCTCGCGATGGAATATGCGGAACACAACATCCGCGTCGTCGCCACCGCGCCGGGCGGCACCAGCGCGCCGCCGCGCCGCGTGCCGCGCAATGCGGCCGGCGACACCGAGCAGGAACAGGCGTGGATGGGCGAGGCCGTGCGGCAGGTGACGGAATCGACGTACTTCAAGCGCTACGGCAGCCTCGACGAGCAGATCGCGCCGATCCTGTTTCTCGCGTCGGACGAGGCGAGCTACATCACCGGTACGGTGCTGCCGGTCGCGGGCGGCGATACGGGTTGAAGGGCGTTGACGGTGCACGCGCCGCAGCCGCGTGCACGACGACCCTCACATAACCGGCCGGCGCGGCAAGCGCGGCCACGGAGACATTCATGAGCAAACGCGAAGCGATCATCCCGGCCGGCATGGAAGCCGTGTACGAAAAAATCGGCTATGCACCGGCGATCAAGGTCGGCGATACCGTTTACGTGTCCGGCCAGATCGGCCGCGACGCGGCGATGCAACTGGTCGAGGGCCGCGAAGCCCAGATCGTGCAGGCGTTCGAGAACCTGAAGCGCGTGCTGGATGCCGGCGGCGCATCGCTCGACGACGTGGTCGACCTCACCACGTTCCATACCGACATGCGTGACCTGCCGCTGTTCATGCAGGTGCGCGACCGCTATTTCCATGCGCATCCGCTGCCGGCGTGGACGGCCGTCGGTGCGCACATGCTCGGCGGCTCGCCCGGCTATATCGTCGAGATCAAGGCGATGGCGGTGCTGCGCGACTAGTCAATGCGGTGCCCGCGGTTTTGGCGCGTGTATCGGCTTTCCCTGTACGCGAATCAATCAAGAGAGAACGGAGGGGTGGAATGGCGTCGATGCTCAACGGTAGAACTCGTCGTGGTGGATGGCGTTTCGGCATGGCTGTCGCGGCATCCGCGGCCGGCATACTGATGGTGTCCGGTTGCAACGACAACGAAGTCCAGAATGCCGGAGGCGGCACGGCCGATGCCGCGTTGACCTGCGATCAGACGATGAAGGCGAGATTCGCGCCGGATGCGAACACGGCGGTGATCGCGGTGAAGTCGTTCAAGGCGGGCGATCCGCTGGTGCTCGATGCGTCCGCGGTCACGTCCGCGACGCCCGTCGCCGGCAACAGCCTGTGTCTCGTCAAGCTGAACGTCGGGCCGGGCCACGCGGGCCCGTCAGCCGCACCGTCGACGTCGGCCGGCATCGGGATGGAAATCTGGCTGCCCGCGCCGTCGAACTGGAATCGCAGGATTCACAACCTCGGCGGCGGCGGGTGGCAGGGCGGTGCGTACGGCGACCCGACGAAGATTGCCAGCGCGGGCGCGACGCCGAACGCCGCGACGATCGCGGCGTCCGAGGGCGCGGTGGTAGGCACGACGGATACCGGGCACGCGATCCAGAACGGATCGTTCGCGATGAATCCGGACGGCACGATCAATACGACGCTGTGGAACGACTTCGCGCAGCGCAGCCTGCACGAACTGGCGCTCAAGACGAAGGCGCTGGTCGCCGCGTACTACGCGACGCCGCAAAAGTATGCGTACTGGGACGGCTGCTCGACCGGCGGCCGGCAGGGCTACAACGAAGCGCAGAACAATCCGTCCGACTACGACGGCTACCTGAACGGCGCGCCTGCGTTCAACTGGTCGAAGTTCATTACGGGCGAGCTGTATCCGCAGGTCGTCGCGCAGGTCGATCTCGGCGGCGTGACGCTGACGGATGCGCAGCAGTCGCTGCTGTCGGGGGCGGCGGTCAGCGCGTGCGACACGGTCGGCGGCCAGCATCTCGGTTACCTGATGGACCCGGCCCAGTGTCGTTACGATCCGACCCAGGACGCGAACGTACTGTGCTCGGGCGTGAAGATCGGCGCCGTCACCGGCACGAACGCGACGGCCGCGTGCGTGACGGCCGCGCGGGCCACCGCGATGAACAAGACCTGGTACGGGATGACGCGCGATGGCTCGGTGCCGAATCCGGCGCTCGACATCGGCACGGCGACGTCGCTCGCCAGCAACCAGATGTGGTTCGGGCTGATGCGCGGCACGGGCACCGGCGCGCTGGCCGGCGCGACTCCGTTCAGCATCTCGACCGACCTCGTCGCGCTGGAGCTGCAGGACCCGACGATCGCCGGCGCCGGCTTCACGAACGCGACCGGCAACGGCGCGAACAAGTGGAAGGACCTCGGCTATGCGGGTCTCGCGAACGCCTATGACCAGGGGATCGCGCTGCAGTCGTCGTTCGGCAACATCAACACCGATAACCCGGACCTGTCGGGGCTCGTGACGCACGGTGCGAAGGTGCTGCATTACCACGGTCTTGCCGATCCGCTGATCACGCCGTCGGGCAGCATCCACTACTACGAACGCATCGCGAGCCGGATGGGTGGCATACCGGCGGTGCAGCAGTTCGACCGGCTGTTCCTCGTGCCGGGCATGGGGCATTGCAGCGGCTATGGCGGTGTCAACGGCACGGCCGGCCCGGCGCAAACGGCCAATACGGTGCCGTTGCCGCATGCCGACCGGCAGGACCTGTATGCGCAGTTGGTCAACTGGGTCGAAAACGGCAACGCGCCCACGAGCATCAAGCTGACGTCGGCGGACGGCAGCGCGAGCCAGCCCGTGTGCATGTATCCGACGAAGGCGACGTACAACGGTTCGGGATCGATCCGGGACGCGGCGAACTATTCGTGCAAATGACGGGCGAGCACGCTGCGGCATGTCGCGTCGCGATTGCCGGTGCATGTCGATGACGGGCGGCCTCGGCGCGGGGCCGAGCTTCGCGAACAGCTCGGGCATCCTCGTTCAAAGACGTTTCGCCGGCGCGCCGCGTCACGCGAGCCGGAATTTCTTGCGCAGGCTCGAATCGACCGGGCCGGCCGGCATGAAGCGTCTCAATTTGCCCAGGAGAGACGCCTCGCCAGAAGGCGCGCGTCGCATGCGCCACGCGCCGAGCGCGGCCTCGACGATGGTGGCGGCCACGCCGTCGGGCTCGGGCGCGGCTTTCACGTTGTCGACCACCGCGCGCGCCGCAAGCGTCCGTTCGCGGTCATAGTCGGCGATCTTCGCGTTCGCGAGCGGCGCATTGACGTCGAGATTGGTCCGCGTAAACGACGGCTCGACCAGCGTCGCACGAATGCCGAATTGCCGCACCTCGTGATCGAGCGTTTCGGTCAAGCCCTCGACCGCATGCTTGGACGCCGCATAGAGGCCCATGTACGGCGCGGGCAAGAACCCGAGCACCGAACTGACGTTGACGATGCGTCCGCCGCGTCGGGCGCGCATGTGTGGCAGCACGGCCTGTACCGTGCGCAGGATGCTGAACACGTTGGTGTCGAACAAGGCGGCCGCCTCGGCCAACGACGTTTCCTCCACCGCACCGATCAGGCTCGTGCCCGCATTGTTGACGAGCACGTCGATACGCGCGGCCCGCTCGACGATCGTACGGATTCCGGATTGAACGGACGCATCGTCGCGCACGTCCATTTCGATCAGCTCGACGCCGGCGACGGGCGCGGTTCGGGCAATGCTGCGCACGGTGCCGAATACCCGGCACCCGCGTTTGGCGAACTGCTCGGCGGTGGCGCGTCCGATGCCCGAAGACACGCCGGTCACGACGACAACGGTAGGGTTCGACATGGTTGTTTCCTTCGAGCGGATGAATGATGGAACGGTCAGTTGCGTGCGTCGAGCGTGGCCGCAAGCGTGGAGTCGGACAGCGACGCCGGTTCGGGCTCGCCGTGATGCGAGCCGGCGGTGCGTCCCGGCCCGATCCTGAACCAGATCGCGTACATCGCCGGCAGGAACACCAGCGTGAGGATCGTGCCGGCGAACGTGCCGCCGATCAGCGTGTACGCGAGCGTGCCCCAGAACACCGAATGCGTGAGCGGGATGAACGCGAGCACGGCCGCCATCGCGGTGAGGATCACCGGGCGCGCCCGCTGCACGGTCGCTTCGACGACCGCATGGAACGGGTCCAGCCCCGCCTGTTCGTTCTGGTGGATCTGCCCGATCAGGATCAGCGTGTTGCGCATCAGGATTCCCGACAACGCAATGAGGCCGACCAGCGCGTTGATGCCGAACGGCTGCCGGAACAGGATCAGCGTCGGCACCACGCCGATCAGCCCGAGCGGGCTGGTCATGAACACCATCACCATCGCCGAGATCGAGCGCACCTGGAAGATGATGATGACGAGTGTGATCGCGAGCATGATCGGGAACAGCGGCAGCATCGCCGTCGTCGCCTTGCCCGATTCCTCGATGGAGCCGGCCTGTTCGATCCGATACCCGCTCGGCAGCTTGTCGACGATCGGCTGAAGCTGCTTCGTGATCGCGGCCGATACGTCCGGCGGCTGCAAGCCCTCGGCGATGTCGCCGCGCACCGTGACCGTCGGCACGCGGTCGCGCCAGCGCATGATCGGTTCCTCCATCCGCACGTCGACCTTGCCGACCTGCGACAGCGGAATGCGCTGCCCGTTCGCGCCGGCGAGCGTGAAGTCGTCGAGTCGCGCGGGGTCGAGCCGCGCATCGCCGCCCGAACGCGCGATCACCTGCACGGTCCGGATATCCTCGCGCACCGCGGTGACCGGCACGCCGGTGAGCAGGAACTGCAACTGCTGCGCGACCGCGCTGGACGTCAGTCCGACCGCCTGCAGGCGGTCCTGCTGCAACGTGAAATGCAGCGTCGGCGCGCGCGTGCCCCAGTCGGCATTGACGGTGTGCATCATCGGGCTGCCGTTCATCACGTTCCCGACTTCCGACGCGATGCCGCGCAGCGTGTCGGGATCGGGGCCGGTGATCCGGTATGCGACCGGGAACGGCGAATACGGGCCGAACACGAGTTGCGTGACGCGCACGCGCGCTTCCGGCGCGAGGCCGTCGGCGACGGCGCGGCGCAGGCGCGCCTTCAACGCGTCGCGTTCGTCCTGACTGTCGGTGCGCACCACGATCTTCGCGAACGACGGATCGGGCAGCTCCGGGCCCATCGCCAGGTAGAAGCGCGGCGCGCCCTGGCCGACGTACGCGGTGACGATGCGCGCTTCCTTCTGCTTCGCGAGCCACGCCTCGACCTTCGATGCGGCGGCACTCGTTTGCGAAATCGACGTGCCGTACGGCATCTGCACCTCGACGAGCACCTCGGGGCGGTCGGAGATCGGGAAGAACTGCTTCTTGACGACTGCCATGCCGAGAATGGCGAGGACGAACAGGCCGACGACCGACCCCGCGACCAGCCATTTGTGCGCGATCACGCGCGTCAGCACCTGGCGGAAACGGTTGTAGCGCGGCGTGTCGTAGATCGCATCGTGGCCGCCTTCGATCTTCCTGAAGTCGGGCAGCATCTTCACGCCGAGGTACGGCGTGAACACCACCGCCACGACCCACGATGCGATCAGCGCGATCCCGACGATCCAGAACATGTTGCTGGTGTATTCGCCGGCGGTGGAGCGCGCGAAGCCGTTCGGCATGAAGCCGACCGCGGTCACCAGCGTGCCGGCCAGCATCGGCGCGGCCGTATGGCTCCACGCATAGGCCGATGCGGCCACGCGCCCGTAGCCTTCCTCCATTTTCACGACCATCATTTCGATCGCGATGATCGCGTCGTCGACCAGCAGCCCGAGCGCGAGGATCAGCGAGCCGAGCGTGATGCGGTCGAAGTTCTTGCCGGTGGCGGCCATCACGACGAACACCACGGCCAGCGTCAGCGGCACGGCCGCGGCGACCACGAGGCCCACGCGCCAGCCCATGCTGACGAAGCTCACCAGCATGACGACGAGCAGCGCGGCGAAGAACTTCACCATGAACTCGTCGACGGCCGAGCTGATGTTGACCGATTGATCGGTGACCTTGGTCAGGCTCATGCCGAGCGGCAGCCCCGCATTGATCGCGCCGACTTCGTGGTCCAGCGCACGGCCGAGGTCGAGCCCGTTCCAGCCGTCGCGCATCACGATGCCCAGCAGCAGCGCGGGCTCGCCGTTGTTGCGGATCAAGAACGTCGACGGATCTTCGTAACCGCGTTCGACGGTCGCGATGTCCGACAGCTTCAGCGTGCGGCCCTGCGAGACGATCGGCGTGTCGCGGATCTTCTGCAGCTTGTCGAACGCGCCGTCCACGCGGATGAAGATCTCCGGCCCGCGCGTCTCGACGGAGCCGGCCGCCGTCAGCACGTTCTGGCCGTTGAGCGCGGCGAACACCTCCTGCGGGCTCACGCCGAGCGTCGCGAGCCGGTCGTGCGACAACTGCACGTAGATGCGCTCGGGCTGTTCGCCGATGATGTCGACCTTCTTCACGCCCGCCACGTGCAGCAGCCGCTGGCGCAACGCTTCGGCGTCGCGCACCAGCAGGCGCTGCGGTTCGCCCTTGGCCTTCAGCGCGAACAGCGCGAACGTGACGTCCGCGTATTCGTCGTTGACCATCGGGCCGATCACGCCGGCCGGCAGGTTGGTCGCCTCGTCGCCGATCTTCTTGCGTGCCTGGTAGAACTGCTCCTGCACCTCCGACGGCGGCGTGCTGTCGAGCAGCGTCAGCGTCGTGATCGCGAGGCCCGGGCGCGTATAGGTCTCGGTGCGGTCGTACCAGCGCAGCTCCTGCATGCGCTTTTCGATCTTTTCGGCGACCTGGTCGTGCATTTCCTGCGCGGTCGCGCCCGGCCATGCAGTGATGATGGTCATCACCTTGATCGTGAACGCCGGGTCTTCCGCGCGGCCCAGCTTGAAGAACGACACGAGGCCCGCGAGCGAAATCAGGCAGATCAGGAACAGCGTGATCGCGCGCTCGCGCACCGCGAGCGCCGACAGGTTGAATCGTCGCTCGCTCACGGCCGTGCTCCTGCGCTCGCGACCGTCGCGGCCGGCGCGGACATGCGCACCGCTTCGCCTTCGCGCAGCAGCTGCGCGCCGAGCGCGACGACGCGCTCGCCTGGCTTGAGCGCGCCGTCGCCGGCCACGCGCGCGCTGTCGTCGTCGAGATGCTCGACCTTGACCGGCCGCCACGTCACCTTGGCCGGTTCGCCGGCGACGACCCACACGCCCGGCCCTTTGCCCGCGTCCAGCAGCGCGCCGATCGGCACCTGCATGCCGCGTTGCGAAGCCGCGCGCGCGTCGTCCGGGATGCGGATCGTGACGGTCGCGCCCAGCGGGGCGTCGGCCAGCGCGCCTTGCAGCACGTAGCGCGCGTCGAAAGTACGCGTTCTCGCATCCGCGGTATCGGAAAGCTGGCGCAGCGTCGCGGGGACGCTGATGTCCGGCTTGCCGAACAGCCCGGCCTGCGCGACCGACCCGATCGCCGGACGCAGGGTTTCGGGCAACTGGATCACGGCTTCGCGGCTGCCGGCGTGCGCGAGCCGCACCACCGGCTGCCCCGCGCTGACGACCTGGCCGGGCTCCGCGAGCGTTTCCATGACGACGCCGTCGCCGTCCGCGACGAGTTGCGCATAGCCGGTCGCGTTGCGCGCGACGTCGGCGTCGGCCTCGGCGGCGCTCAGTTGCGCTTTCGCGGCATCGGCGGCGGCCTTGATCTGGTCGTAGGCCGATGCCGATATCGCGCCGGTGCCGCGCAGGTCGCGGTAGCGCGCTTCGTCCTCGGCGGTCTGCCGCGCGCGCGCCCGTGCGGCGGCGACGGCTTCGTCGCGGGCGCGCGCCGCGAGCTTCAGGTCGACCGGGTCGAGCCGCATCAGCGGCTGGCCGCGCTTGACGGTTTGACCGGTATCGACGAGCCGCTCCAGCACCTTGCCGGCTACCCGGAAGCCGAGATCGCTCTGCACGCGCGCGGCGACGGTGCCGGTGAACGAGCGGGACGCGGGAACGGCCGCCTGCACGACGGCGGTACGCACGAGCGGCGCCTCCGTGCGCGGATCGGACGGCGCTTTTCCGCTGCAGGCGGCTAGCGCGAGGGGCAGTGCGGAAGCGACTGCGAAGAAAGCGGGGCGACGCCGAACCATGAAAGACCCAGTGACGAAGTGAGCGGGGCTTTCATTGTGTATCTAGTGACTAATATAGTCAATAGTCACAAACGGTGACGCATCACGGCGCGAGGCTGCGCAGGACGAGGCTGGACAGTTGGGCCGGCGCGGCGTCGGTCGTGTCGAGGTTGTACTGGAGCAGCAGCGGGTTCAGGTACGGCCGCATCACGAGGTAGATCGCCGTCGCGGTTTCGTCCAGCGGCGTCTTGCGTTCGAACTCGCCGTTTTGCCGGCCTGCCTGGAGGACGTCCTGCAACAGCGTCTGCACGCGTGCCTCGTAGGCCTGCACCGACTGCCAGTTTTCGGTGGCGGCCGACGCCGCGATGTCGTACAGCTTGCGGTCGTGGAAGAACAGCCGGAGGCTCGCCTCGGTAGAGACCTTGAAGAGCCGCCGCAGCTTTTCGGTGGGCAGCTCGGCCGCGGCGACGGCCGCGCGCACGTCCGTCTCGATTTCGCGCAGGCAGTTCGCGCAGATCATCTCGCCGATCGCCTGCTTCGACTCGAAGAACTTGTAGATATAGGCCTTCGAGAAACCGATCGCCTTCGCGAGGTCCGACACGGTCGTCTTTTCATAGCCGTACCGGCTGAAGTGCTCGGTGGCGGCGGCCACGATCTGGTCGCGGACGTCGTGGTCGGCCGGGCCGCGCGCGGGCGCCGGGGAAGGGTCGATTTTTTTCATGGGCTGCAGCTGACGGGAATGGACAACGAGTGACTATTTGGTATTATAGTCACCACCGGATTCTTGCCAAAACCCTCATGCTACCCAAACCCATCGTTGCCGCGGCGCTGGCCGCCATCTTGTCGGCGGGGTGTGCCGTCGGTCCCGACTATGCGCGGCCGGACGTGGCGATGCCGCGGCAGTTCCAGGGGCAGCGCGCCGTGGATCAGCGCCACGCGGCGGCCGACGCCGATCTCGCGACGTGGTGGACGGGCTTCGGCGATCCGCAATTGACGCGCTACATCACGCTGGCGCTCGCGCAGAACCTCGATCTTGCGCAGGCCGCGGCGCGCGTCGCGCAGGCACGCGCGGGGCTCGGCGCGGCGAATGCGGCGCTGCTGCCGTCCGGCAATGTGAGCGGCCAGGCCGCACGCGTCTACCAGTCGGTCGAAACGCCGTTGGGGCAGGTGTTGAATGCGACGCCCGGTTTCGACCGTCATGGCAACGACTACGAGGCCGATTTCAACGCGAGCTGGGAGCTGGATATATTCGGCGGATTGCGCCGCGGCCGCGAAGCGGCGCTCGCCGACTATCAGGCCTCCGAAGCGGCGGCGGTCGCGACGCGGCTCGCCGTCGCCGCGCAAACGGCGGATACCTACATCACGATTCGCGGGTTGCAGGGCCGGCTCGAGGTCGCGCGGCACCAGGTGCAGACCGAGCAGGATCTGCTGTCGACCCTCAACCTGCTCTATGGAAAGGGCCTCGCGGCGGAGCTTCAGGTGCGGCAGGCCGAAGGCGCGCTCGCGCAGGTTCGTGCCACGGTGCCGGTGCTCGAAGCGGCGCTGGACGCGGCGATGAATGCGCTCGACGTGATGCTCGGCGCGCAGCCCGGCACACATCGCGCGGAATTGCTCGACGGCGGCGAGGTACCGGTCGCGCCGCGGATCGCGGCGACCGGCACGCCCGGCGAACTGCTGCGGCGCCGGCCCGACCTGATCGCCGCCGAGCGGCGCGTGGCGGCGTCGAATGCACGCATCGGCGTGGCGATCGCCGAGTATTACCCGAAGTTCTCGCTGGGCGGGTTGATCGGCAGCGCGACGACGATGGGCGCGGGCAACCTGTTTGCCGGCGGCGCGAACCAGGCTGCGGGCGTGCTCGGCTTGCGCTGGCGTCTGTTCGATTTCGGCCGGATCAATGCGCAGATCGCGCAGGCCAAAGGGCAGGATGCCGAAATGCTGGCTGCGTATCGGCTCGCGGCGCTGCATGCGACCGAGGACGTCGAGAATGCGTTCTCCGCGCTCGTCAAGCGTGACGAGCAGGCGGCGATTCTCGGTGACGGCGTGAAGTCGCTCGGCCGCGCGCGGGCCGCGTCGTTCGCGGCTTACCAGAAAGGGGTGGTCAGCCTGATCGAAGTGTTGCAGGCGGACGAAAGCCTGCTGCGCGTATCCGACGAACGCGTGCAGGCGCGAACCGAATCGGCGCGTGCTGCGGTTGCGGCGTTCAAGGCGCTCGGCGGTGGTTGGCAGGCGCCGGAAGCGCAGGCTGTTGCGAGTCGGTAGCGGTAGTATCGGAACCTGATCGCCGCCGAACTGGGGGATTGAAGATGAAAATCAGCGAACTGGCCGAATTCGATGGCTCGAAGTACCTGAAAGATGACGAAGCGATTCGCTACTACTTGGCGCAGGCGTTCGAAGATGGGGATCCTCGACTGATCCAGGCCGCGCTCGGGAACGTCGCGAAGGTGCGTGGCATGACGGCGCTGGCGCGCGAGTCCGGTGTGAAGCGTGAAGCGCTTTACCGCGCGCTGTCGGAAGGCGGGAACGCGGAATTTGCAACGATCATGAAGGTCGTCGCCGCGTTGGGATTGCATCTGACCGTTGCGCCGACCACGCAGACCGCCGAAGCGGCCCCCGCGCCTGAACCGACGTCGCGCACGCGCTCGCACGCACGTGCGACGGCCCACGGATGATCTCGTCAGGGCCGGGCTGCAAACGTCGCGCCGGCCCGCCCGTACCGATCTGATCGGCCTCGCGCGAGAAGCTCCGCGCGCGGCACGCCGCTACCGATGGATCGCCCCCCGCAACCGCCTCACATCCCGCTCCGACACCGGCGCCGCCCGATTCCCCCACGCACCGCGCACGTAGCTGACCACCGCCGCGATCTCGCCGCTCGTCAACGCGCCGCGCATCGCCGGCATCCGTTGCACCGGCCCGGGCTTGCCCGGCGTGGGCCGCGCGCCTTCGACCACGATCCGGATCGCGCTCGTCGGATCGGCCGCGAGCACGATCGAACTGCCCGCGAGCGCCGGCCCGTGATCAGGGACGCCTTTACCTTCGGCACCGTGGCAACGCGCACAGAACCCCGCATACACACCGGCTCCCGGCGCCTGCTGACCGCCTTCCGGCCGCGGGCCGGCCACGGTGAGCCGCGGCACGCCCACACCCAGCGGATTCGTCGCGGCAGTCCGTTGCGCGGGCAACGACTTCAGGTACACGGCGATCGCGTGGCGGTCCGCGTCCGTCAGCAACGCGGTGCTTTCGCCGACGACCAGCGCCATCGCGCCGAACACCGCGCCACGCGCCGCATGGCCGCTGCGCAGGAACGCGGCGATGTCGTCGGCCGACCAGCGGCCGAGGCCATCCGGGGCCGTGCCAGTCAGGTTCGGCGCGAACCAGTGGTCGTTGATGCCGCCGGTCAGGAACGCGGGGCTGCGCTCGTCGTAGCCGCGTTCGTTGTAGGCCGGCCCGCGCGGCGTATGGCAGGCGCCGCAATGGCCGAGCCCCTGCACGAGATACGCGCCGCGATTCCATTGCGCGGATTGCGACGGCTGTGGCGTGAACCGGTCGCGGTTCGCGAACACGAGGCTCCATAACCCCAGCGCCCAGCGCTGGTTGAACGGAAACGGCAGTTGCGTGAGCTTCGCCGCATTCGCGGACGGCGCGACGCCGCGCATGAAATACGCATACAGCGCGCGCACGTCGTCGTCGGTCAGGTGCGCGAACGACGGGTACGGCATTGCCGGATACAGCCGGCTGCCGTCCGCACGCACGCCGCGCCGCATGGCGTCGTCGAATTGCCGCAGCGTGTAGTTGCCGATGCCGTGCGTCGGGTCCGGCGTGATGTTCGGCGCATAGATCGGCCCGAACGGCGAATTCACCGGCTGGCCGCCCGCGTACGGCGTATGGTCGGCCGCGTCGTGACACGCGGCGCAATCGCCGGCGAGCGCGAGGTAGCGGCCGCGCGCGAGCGTCGCGGCGTCGGCGCTCGCGGCAGCCGCGGCGATTACCGGGCGGCGGGCGGTCGAAGCGGAAGCCGCATCGGGCGGCGGGGTGGACGCCGCGGACGATGTCGAATCCGCCACCAACGCGCCCCGGTCGCGTGACAGCCGCCGGTCGTCCTTCACGCGCGCGGACATCGACGCACCGGCCTCGGCCGCCGATGCTCCGATCCGCACGAACCGCCAGCCCGACGCGGGCTCGGGCGCTTCCGCCGCCGACGCGGCGTCGGCTGCATTGCCGGGTGCGGCTGTGTTGTCGTCCTGCCGCATCTCGCATCCGCAGAGCGCGACGCATACCGCGAATGCGACGCCCGCGCGGCGGCCCGGAAATCGGAACGGAAACAAAGCGAACGAGATCAGCGCCATGGACTGCAAGGCCCCACGAAAGCGGTGACGATCCCCGTGAACACCAGACCGATCACGAAGCCGAGCGCGGCGAGCATCCCGCAGCGCGCGAGAAAGCGCGTACTGTCGTCGCGCGTCGCGGCGGGCGCGTCGCCATCGTGCCGGTGCCGCCACGCGCGCGCGAGCCATGTCGCGCACCCGGCGGCCAGCGCGAATGCCCCCGCGGCGATCAGCGCGAGCCACACGCCGACGTGCGCCCAGCGCGGCACGGCCTGCGCGACGCCGAGCGGATAGCACGCGGTGGACGCGAGCGTCTCCGACACCAGCATCTGCGCGAACCACAGCGCGGGCGCGCCGACGAGGCCGGCCGCGATCGCGAGCAGCGGGGTCCACGCGCGTCGGGCGTCGTTCATCCCGTGCTCCTCAGCCAGAAGGGCGATACGTACAGCGCGGTGAAGATGAACAGCCACACGACGTCGACGAAGTGCCAGTAGAGCCCGCCGATCGTCAGCGCGACGCGCCGTCCGCGGCCGAAGAAACCGGCGGCGGTCCACCCGGCGAGCAGCGCGAGGATCGCGAGACCGGCCACGACGTGCGCGAGGTGGAACCCGGTGATCGTGAAGTAGAGGCTGCCGTACAGATGTGCGGTCGGGCCGTACGGATGGTCGCGCCATTCATGCAGCTGAACCAGCGCGAACGCGGTGCCGAGCACCAGCGCGACGACGAGCATCGCGACCGCGCGTGCCTGCCTGTCGGCCCGCACCGCGCGCTCCGCGAGCCACACGAACACGCTGCTCGACAGCAGCACGACCGTGTTGGCGGCCGCGAGCCAGATCTTCGGCATGCCTTCGGGCGGCCACGGCGCGGACCACTGCGACTGCAGGTAGAAGTAGCAGAACAGCAGGTAGCCGAACAGCCCGGCCTCGGTCACGATCAGCGTGAGCACGCCCCACCAGCCGCCCGCGCGTTCGCCGCAACTGCCGACCGGCAGCGGTTCGATGCACGCGGCCGGCGCCCCCGGCGGCACCGTCGCCGACGGCGGTTCGTCCGGATGAAGCCCGGTGGCCGCGGCGGGCGCCAGCGTGTCGGCGCGGGCCGGCAGGCGCGCGCGTTGTCCGAGTTCGCGGCGCGGCCACAGCCACGCGGCGGTGGCGATCGTGCAACCGGCGACGGCCATGCAGACGAGCGTCGGCGAGCGCGCGAGCATTGCCGCGAACACGGCGGTCGCGAGCAGCGCGAGCACGAACGGCACGCAACTGTCTTCGGGCATCTTCAGGATCGCGCTCGGCGCGGCGGCGAGCGGCGTGACCGCGAGCGCCTCGCGCCCGTCCGCGAGCCGGTAGCCGACCCGCAGGCTGGTGCGGGTTGGATCGTCGCGCGTTTCCCACAGCGGATGCCGCGACGCGACGAGCGGCAGCACCGCGAAGTTGTACACGGGCGTCGGCGACGCGACGGACCATTCGAGGCCGGCCGCGCCCCACGGGTTGTCGCCGGCACGCACGCCGCGCCGCGCGCTCACCAGCGCGTTGACGACGAACATCACGATGCCGATCCCGAACACGAATGAGCCGATCGTCGTCAGCAGGTTCGACGTGTCCCAGCCCATCCCGGATGGATAGGTGTAGATCCGGCGCGGCATCCCGAGCAGCCCGGAGATGTGCATCGGGAAGAAGCCGAGATTGAAGCCGACCAGCACGACCCAGAACGTCAGCTTGCCGAACCGCTCGTTCATCATCCGCCCGGTGAATTTCGGGAACCAGTACGCGACGCCGCCGAGCACCGGGAACACGTTGATGCCGAGCAGCACGTAATGCAGGTGCGCGACGACGAAGTACGTATCGGTGAGCTGCCAGTCGAGCGGCACGGCCGCGGTCATCACGCCCGACACGCCGCCGACCACGAACATCAGCACGAAGCCCGCGAAATACAGGAACGGCGTGCGGAACACGGGGCGGCCGGTCCAGATCGTCGCGATCCATGCGAACACAGCGACCGCGCTCGGGATCGAGATCAGCATGCTCGCGGCGCCGAAGAACGCGAGCGCGAGCGGCGCGATGCCCGTTGCGAACATGTGGTGGACCCACACCTCGAAGCCGATCAGCATCGTCGCCACGGTCGACACCGCGACGGCCTCGTACGCGACGAGCGGCCGCCGGCAGAAAGTCGGCAGCGCATCCGACACGATCCCCATCGCCGGCAGCACGACCACGTAGACCCACGGATGCGCGAACATCCAGAACAGGTGCTGCCACAGCAGCGGCCGGCCGCCGTGCGCGACGTCGAAGAAATGCGTGCCGGCATTGCGGTCGAGCCACAGCAGAAGGAACGCGAGGCTCACCGACGGCACCGCGACCAGGTTCGCGACCGACGCGGTCAGCGTGCCCCACACGATGATCGGCAGCCGGTCGATCGACATGCCGTGCGCGCGCATCCGCAGCAGCGTGACGACGAAGTTCGCGGCGCCGCCGGTCGTCGAGATGCCGAGCAGGATCATCCCGAGCGCGTAGATGTCGATGTTCGCGCCGGCGCTGTAGTCGAGCGACGTGAGCGGCACGTAGTTGAACCAGCCGCCGTCCGGCACCGCGCCGAGCGGAAAGCTCGCGTACAGGAACAGCCCGGCGAACAGGAACGACCAGTACGAGAACGCGTTCAGCCGCGGAAACGCCATGTCGCGCGAGCCGAGCATCAGCGGCCACAGGTAGTTCGCGAAGCCGGACAGCACCGGCAGCGCGTACAGGAAGATCATCGTGACGCCGTGCATCGTGAACAGCGAATCGTATTGCGCGGGCGTGAGCACGGTCGCGTTCGGCCGTGCGAGCTGGATGCGCATCACGAGCGCCTCGACGCCGCCGAGCAGCAGGAACACGAACGCGGTGACGATGTAACGCAACCCGATGCGCTTGTGATCGACGGTGCCGAGCCAGCCGCGCCAGCCGGGTTCCGATTCCCACAGCTCGGCCAGCACGCGCTCGTGCGTGGAGCCGGGCGGCGCTTCGCCGAGATCGGGTACGCGGCTGAGCGGGGCGGGCGTGTCGCGGGCAATGGCCATCGGCGTCCTCGGTTCAGTGCAGCGTCGCGAGATACGCGGCGAGATCGTCGGCATCGCGCGGCGCGAGCGCGATCGACGGCATCAGCGACTGCGGCTTGACCTGCTGCGCATGCGCGATCCAGCGGCGCAGGTTGTCGGGGGTGTTGTCGAGCGTGCCGGCCGCGAGCAGCCGGCGCGTGCCGACGTGCGTGAGATCGGGGCCCGCGTCGCCTGCGGCATCGGTGCCGCGCACCGCGTGGCAGCCGGCGCAGCGTGCGGCGAATACGCGCTGGCCGCGGCGTTCGGCCCCGGCGCCTGCCGCGGGTGCCGGGGCCGG
>NZ_BBSK01000150.1:0-22139 GCF_001319805.1 Burkholderia sp. E168m22 | reverse complement strand
CTGCGCGGCGAGCCACGCATGAAACGCGGCCGGCGGCTCGGCCACGACTTCGAACGCCATGTGCGCATGCTGCGCGCCGCAGTATTGCGAGCACTGGCCGCGGTAGACGCCAGGCCGGTCTGCCTGCAGCCATTGACGATTGGTCTGGCCGGGAATCGTCTGGGTCTTGCCGGCGAGTTGCGGCACCCAGAACGCGTGGATCACGTCGGCGCTCTTCAGTTCGATCGCGACGGGTTGGCCCACCGGAATATGAATCTCGTTCGCCGTGACGAAGCCCCGGCCGTCCGCATCGTCGGGATAACGCACGGCCCACCACCAGTCCTGCGCGGTCACGGTGATCGTCAGCGTGGGCGGACGCGGCGGCGCCGCGACCGCACCCAGCACGCGCAGCATGTACACGAGCGCGCCGAACAGCAGCAGGATCGAGATCGCGGTGCCGACGGTCACGATCGTCAGCCCGCTGCCATAGCCGCCGCCCGCCTGCACGCGGCGGCGAAACAGCGCGATCAGCAGCAGCACGGCGATCGCGACGCACACGAACGTGCACAGCGCGAGCAGCGCCCAGCCGAGCACGAAGACCGGCTGCGCGGCGGGGCCGGCCGCATGCACGACGTACGCGAGCGGCAGCGGCGCGGCAGGATTGCCGGGCGCCACGGGCTCGGCGGCCGCGCGCGCGACGATCGGCGCGGCCGCCCACGCGAACGGTGCGATGCGTGTAATACGACGCGTTTTCCTGAACGGCGGAACGAGCAACACGACTCCTTGCCGCATTCGGCGGCGTGACGACAGCCGTTCGCGGCAGAGCAAATTTCGTGCGCGCGCCGCTCGTACGTATGCGGTCGTGAGGGGGCGGGACGGCGGGCACAACAGCCGGCGCGTTACAGCCGGCTTGTAAATCGAGCGGCGCATTTTTACGCGCCCGCGTGGCAAGCGGCAGGCCGTTTGCTGTGCCGATCGAGTTCCGGAACGACGCGACAGCGGCGGCGTGTCGGCCATCATCGCAAAAAGAATCGACCGTGCGTCGTGCCGTCCCGCGGCCTTACGATTCGCCTTTCCCTCCCTTGCCGCTCTTGCCGCCATGTTCGCCGTTGCCCGGCAGCACGGCCGACAACACCTGCCGCGCGGTCTCGACGATCACGTTGCCCTCGCGCGGGTCGCCTTTCACCAGCGTTTCGGCGAAATGCTTCGCCTGCTGCAGCGTCACGTGCGGCGGCAGCGGCGGCACTTCGGGGTCGCTCTTCACCTCGAGCACGACCGGCCGATCGGACGCGAGCGCTTCGTCCCACGCGGCGCCGAGCTGTTCCGGATCGTCGACGTAGATGCCCTTGAGGCCGAGCAGCGTCGCGAAGCGGTAGTACGGCACGTTCGGGATCTGCTGCGACGCGTCGAACTTCGGGTCGCCCTCCATCACGCGCTGCTCCCACGTGACCTGGTTCAGGTCCTCGTTGTTCAGCACCATGCAGATCCAGCGCGGGTCGGGCCACTGGCGCCAGTATTTCGCGACCGTGATCAGCTCGGCCATGTTGTTCATCTGCATCGCGCCGTCGCCGACCATCGCGATCACCGGGCGCACCGGGTACGCGAACTTCGCGGCGATCGCGTAGGGCACCGCGGCGCCCATCGACGCGAGGCCGCCGGACAACGAACCCATCATCCCGCGCCGCATCATCAGGTCGCGTGCATACCAGTTCGCGCAGGAGCCCGAATCGCTCGTCAGGATCACGTCGTCGGGCAGGCGCGGCGACAGCTCGGTAAACGCGCGCTGCGGATTCACGCCGCGCCCCGCGCTGGCCTTCGCAGCTGCGCGCGCCGCGAGCGCGTCGTGCCAGTCATGGTTCCATTGCGCGATCCGGTCGCGCCACGCGGTGTCGCGCCGCTCGTTCAGCAGCGGCAGCAGCGCGCGCAGCGTCTCGGCGCTGTCGCCGACGAGGTTGACTTCCATCGGGTAACGCAGGCTCAGCATGTCGGCCTTCAGGTCGATCTGCACGCCGCGCGCCTGGCCTTCCTTCGGCAGGAATTCCGAATACGGAAAACCCGAGCCGATAACCAGCAGCGTGTCGCATTCGGTCATCAGTTCGTAGCTCGGCTTGGTGCCGAGCAGCCCGATCGAGCCGGTGACCCACGGCAGGTCGTCCGGCAGCGCGGCCTTGCCGAGCAGCGCTTTCGCGGCGCCCGCGCCGAGCCGGTCGGCCACCGCGATCACCTCGTCGGTCGCCTTCAGCGCGCCGGCACCCACCAGCATCGCGACTTTCGACCCCGCGTTGAGCACGTCGGCCGCGCGCCGCAGGTCGTCCGCATACGGCACGACTTTCGGCGCGGTGTAGCCGACGCCCGAATGTACGGTGCCGTGCGCACGCTTCGGCGGCGCGTAATCGAGCTCCTGCAGGTCGTTCGGCAGCACGAGCGCGGTGACCGTGCGCGCGCCGAGCGCGGTGCGCACCGCGCGGTCGACCAGATGGCGCACCTGGCCCGGCACCGTCGCAAGCTGAACGAATGCGCCTGCAACATCTTTGAAAAGCGCCGGAAGATCCACCTCCTGCTGATAGTGGCCGCCGAGCGCCGCGCGCGCTTGCTGGCCGACGATCGCGAGCACCGGCATGTGATCGAGCCGCGCGTCGTACAGGCCCGTCACGAGGTGCGCGGCGCCGGGGCCCGACGTCGCGACGCATACGCCGAGCTCGCCTGTAAATTTTGCATGCGCGGACGCCATGAAGGCTGCCATCTCCTCGTGGCGCGCCTGGATGAATTCGATCTTGCCGTCCGCACGGTTCAGCGCGCCGAAAAAGCCGTTGATGCCGTCGCCCGGGTAGCCGTAGATGCGGCGCACGCCCCAGTCGTACAGTCGCTCGACGATGAAATCCGCCACTGTCGCCATGCCGTTTCTCCTTGGTTCGGGATGAGCCGATGGGAGGCAGCCGCGCAAGGCACATGCCGCGCCGCGTGCGTCGGGCACGGCGGTTGCACGCCGCATCCGCAAGCAAAAAAAGCAAGCTGACCGGAGCGCGGCGACGGCACGTTCCATCGCGCCGGCGATCGACGACGTGTGCGCTCGCGCGCACCGTGTGCCGACCGCCCGGCCCGCAGCCGCATGCGGATGCGCGCTGGCAGTGAATCGCATGGCGCGACTATCGCCGGCACCCGCCGTCACGCGTCCGGACGAGCAAGACCGCACACGCGAACCATTCACTTTCCTAGCGAGGAGGGGGCATGCCTGCCTTCAACCGATCATTCCTGCGCCGCTGTGCCGCCTGCGCACTGCTGGCCGCGTGCGCGTCGGCGCTGCCCGCGGCAGCCCAGTTGCGCCCACCCAATCCAGCCAGCGTGCCCGACACGTCCACGCAGGCGTTCAAGCGCGCCGACCGAAAAATGATGGAAGCGATGGAGAGCGCGCCGTACACCGGCGACGCCGATCGCGATTTCGTCTCACACATGGCGCCGCATCACCAGGGCGCGATCGACATGGCGCAGGTCGAGCTCAAATACGGCAAGGACCCGACGCTGCGGCAGCTCGCGAGCCGGATCGTCGCCGCGCAGCGCGACGAGATCGCGCTGATGGAGCGCTGGCAGAAGGAGCGCGGCAAAACGCCGTGAGCCGCGATGCGAGACGGCGATACGCAGCCGGCTGTATCGATGGTTCGGCATCCGATGAGTGGCGATACCGGACACGTGCCGAGGCGATGGCCGTGCGTCCTATCGGCTGCGAAAGGAGGCGCGATGCATGGACGGTGAGCACGAGACGGCAGGCCGTTCGATCGACAGCGTCGCCGACTACATGGCCGCGATCGGCGCGCAGCGGCAGACGATGGCGCTGCGGCTCTTTCGCGGCCAGTGCAACGCCGGCTGGCCGCTCGTGCCGGGCATCGCTCGGCAGCGCGCGTCGCCTGACGTGGAAGCGCGGATGCTCGACGAATTCACGCGGCGCGCACTGCCGCATCTCGAACCCGGGCAGAACCTCGATGCGTGCGACTGGCTCGCGCTCGCGCAGCAGCACGGGATGCGCACACGCCTGCTCGACTGGTCCGGCAACGCGCTGGCCGCGCTGTGGTTCGCGGTCAGGCGCGCGGGCGAAGCGGGCGGAGACGGCGTGGTGTGGTGCCTGTCGCACGACGCCGACGACATCGCGACCGCAGCCGAACGGCGCGCGCCGCTGCAGGTCACGCGCACCAAGGTGTTCCGTCCGCGGCACGTGATGCCGAGAATCACCGCGCAGGACGGCTGGTTCACGATTCACTGTTACGACGCCGGCGCCGAGCGCTTCGTGCCGCTCGACCAGCATGGGGACCTCGCCGGCCGCCTGATGCGTATCGTCGTGCCGGGCGCCCGGTTCGCGACGATCCGGCAGGAACTCGCCGGTGTCGGCGTGAGCGTCGCGACGATCTTTCCGGATCTCGACGGCATCGCGCAATTGACCGACACGCGCTATTTCCCGGACGACGAGGACACACACGCGCCGCGGTAAAGCCCACACGGGCTGCGGGCCGGGCACGCGCGATGCTTGTCCTCGACGGCGCGTACACGGGACCGAACCCCAAACGCCCGGCTTGCGACCGGTTCGCGGCAGGCGACGCGGCGGCTCCTGCGCGCGATTCAAACAGAACATCGAATCCGGAGGCTTTCATGCGCGAACCCAACGAACCACCGCGCGGTCGTCGCGACACGGCGTGCGGGCCCGCCGCCGGTTCCCGGCCGGCCGGAAACGCCGTCACCCGCGCGTTCGAACGTTTTGCGTCGAGCGTGACCACCTGGGCCGGCTCGCCGGTGGCGTTCGGCAGCGCGGTCGCGATCACCGTGCTGTGGCTCGTGAGCGGGCCGCTGTTTCATTACTCCAACGCGTGGCAGCTCGTGATCAACACCGGCACCACGATCATCACGTTCCTGATGGTGTTCCTGCTGCAGCGCAACCAGAACCGCGACAGCGTGGCGTTGCACCTGAAGCTCGACGAACTGCTCGCGGTCACGCGCGCGGCGAGCGACCGGCTGATCGGGATCGAGGATGCGTCGGAGGAGGAATTGCGCGCGTTGGCGCAGACCTATGTCGAAATGGCGCAGCGCGCGGCCGAGCGCGGCGAGGACGAACCGGGCGGCAAGCGCGCGGAAACGGCCGACACGCCGCCCGAATCCTGATCGTCGGATCTTCCGATCGAGCGATGTGCGGCCCGATGATTTTTCAAACGCTTGTCGTTTCGGTCGGCGCACCGTGGTGCGACGGCTCACATGCGCCGCTCGCAGCGGGGAACGGCACGTGCTGCATGCCGAAACGAAGCCCGGTCGTTCCGGGTATTGCCTACGGTGCCTCCATGAACTCCAGAACCCCTTCGAACCCGTTGTTGAACCTTGCGGTGGCCGTCGCTTGCGGAGCGGCCGCGATGTACTTCCTCGATCCGGCGTCCGGCCGGCGCCGACGCGCTTATCTGCGCGACAAGGCGGTTGCGGGCCGGCACGACGTGGCCGATTATGCGAATACGCAGGTGAAGCGGGCGGCCGACCATGCGCGCGGCGCGATCGTCGGCCTGCGGGCGGACTGGCTCGCGGGCGATGCGAGCGACGTGCAGGTGGCCGAGCGCGTGCGCGCGGCGCTCGGCCGGCTCGTCGCCCGCCCGCGCGACATCGACGTGAGCGTCGAGCGCGGCAACGTGTGCTTGACCGGACAGGTCGAGGAAGCCGAACGTCAGGCGCTGATCGACGGCGTCGCCGCGCTGCATGGCGTGCATCACGTCGAGGACGCGATGGGCGCGCGCAGCGAGTACAAGGCGTCGCCCGACGGTCATTCGCAGTGACGCGGCCGCGGCTGCCCGCACCGGCGGGGGGCCGGTGAACGAGTACGACACGCATTCGGCGCACGCACGGCTGCCGGCACGACGGCAGCCTGGCGCCCCAACCGGAGCAAGCCCATGATCGACCGCCAGCCCCCCGACACGACGCCTCCGCAGCCGGAGCCCGGCGCGCACGACGCGCTCGAACACCTCCTCGGCAGCCTGCATCGGCACGGCTTCCTGCGCTTCGCGAACGAAGTCGTCAGCGCGAACGCGCGACTGGCCGACACGTTCGTCGACGCGCTCGACAAGCCCGGCATGCAGAGCGGTATGGAGAATCTCGCGGTGCTCGTGACGGCGCTGTCGCGCATTCCGCCGGAACAGTTCAGCCGTGCCGCGTTCGCGGCGGCCGACGCGCTGCATCACGTCGGCTCGTGGCAGCCGTCTCAGCACGAGCATGTCGCGCCCGGCGTGCGCGGCGTCTACCGGCTGCTGCACGACGAGGCGCTGTGGGATGCGTTGACGCCGCTGCTCGAAGGGCTGAAGGTCTTCGCGCAAGGGCTCGCGCGCGATCCTCGGTCGCCGGTCGCCGAGCTCAACGAGACGACGAAAGACGCGTGAGCGCGCGCGGTTGCAGGTCGCTCGCGGCGCACAGGCCCGCGAACTGACGAATGATGCGCTGCGTCGGCGCGCTGGCCGGCCAGTGCGATACCGCGTCGATGCCGACCCAGCGGCACAGTGCGATTTCCCGGCCCGGGCACGCGTGCGCGCCGAGCGGCAGGCTCGCGACGAAGACGTGATGGCGTTTCACGCTGCCGTCCACGTAGAAGAAATACGCGAGTTCGAGATCGGCGAGCCCCGTTTCCTCCCGAAGTTCGCGATGCGCGGCGTCGAGCGCCGATTCGCCGCGCCGAATCACGCCGCCCGGCAGTGTCCAGCGCGACGCTCGCCCGCGCGCGACCAGCAGCACACGCTGGTTGCGATGGCAGATGATCGTCGCGCGTTCCTTCGCCAGCGGCGCCAGCGGCACCGCGCGAACAGGGAAATCGGCCGGGTCGGGTAGCGTCATGCAAGGCAGGCAACGGGTGATTGAAAGATCCACGGCCTTGTACAGCAACGTGCATGCCCGCTTCGCCGCCGCGCCGGCCGGCATGCGGACGTTTCAGGGCCGCTGCCCGATCGCCGTCCGCGATTTTTCAACGGCTTGTCATTTCTGCCGCCGGCCATCGAGGGCGGGCCGTGCGGCGCGACGTATGAACTATCGCGAGTCGTCCGGTTCGTCGGGCCGATGCGGCGTCCCGCTTTCCGGCTCGGTCGGCTTGCCTTCGGCGGGGTCGTGGGCGCTGCGCGGCGGCGGCGTGCCCGTGCCGCGGCGCTTGCCTTCGGGGCCGGGCGTGCTGTCGCCGCGATCTTCGCCGCGTGTATCGGTGTCGAGCGAGGTGGAGCGTGCCATGGTTCGCGAGTCCTGTCGGGGGCGGTCGTAATGCACGCGTCGCGCATCGTGCATGCCGCGGTCGGACGAAGCAGGTGGCCGGGCCCGCCGTTTGCTTGATCGCGCGCTTGAGGTCGGCGCGAGCAATGTCGCCCGCGCCGCCGCCTGGAGCCCCGTTTCATGCCCGATGCGATCCTGTGCCCGTTGTCCGTTCGTGAGCGATGGTGCGTCGCGGTCCGGCGCGCGTTGACGCCCGGACCGCGACGCACCGGCGCGCCGGACGCGTTCGCGCCGGCGGTGGCCGGTGTCGCCCTGTCGACGCCGATGAGGCCGATGGCGCCGATGCGCGTGCCTTGGCCGGCGTTAGCGCCTGCGTTCCAGCGCTGGTCCACCGCCATCGCCCGTGCAGGCGACGGCCAGTCCGGCGGCGGCAGCGGCTCGGGCGCCGCGCCAGGCCGCAACGGCGAGCACTCGACCGACGCGCCGGGCGGCGGTGGCGGCGACGACCATCCGCACGACGACCGCGGCGGCCGCACCGGCGGCGACGGGGATGGCAACGACGGCGAACGCAAGCGGCCCGGCAAGAAGCCGCTGATCATCCTGGGCGCGGTGGTGTTGGTGCTGCTCATCGGCGGGCTCGTGTGGTGGTTCGCGACGCGCAACCAGGAAAGCACCGACGATGCGTATACCGACGGCAACGCGATCGCGGTCGCGCCGCACGTGTCCGGCTACGTGACGCGCCTGGCGGTCGACGACAACACCTTCGTGCGGCGCGGCGACGTGCTCGTCGAGATCGATCCGCGCGACTACCGCGCGCAGGTCGACGCGGCGCAGGCCCAGCTCGGTCTCGCGCAGGCGCAGCTCGACGCGGCGCGCGTGCAGCTCGATATCGCGCGCGTGCAGTATCCGGCCCAGTACCGGCAGGCGCGCGCGCAGATCGAATCGGCGGAAGCCGCGTACCGGCAGGCGCTCGCCGCGCAGTCCCGCCAGCGGGCGGTCGATGCGCGCGCAACCTCGCAGCAGGCGATCGACGCGGCCGATGCGCAGCGCGCGACCGCCGACGCGAACGTCGCGATGGCCCAGGCGCAGGCCCGCACCGCGAGCCTCGTGCCGCAGCAGATCCGGCAGGCCGAGACCGCCGTCGAGGAACGCCGCCAGCAGGTGCTGCAGGCACGCGCGCAGCTCGAGACGGCCAACCTGAACCTGTCGTACTGCGAGATGCGCGCGCCGTCCGACGGCTGGGTCACGCGGCGCAACGTGCAACTGGGCTCGTTCCTGCAACCGGGCACGTCGATCTTCTCGATCGTCACGCCGCGCGTGTGGGTCACCGCGAATTTCAAGGAGTCGCAGCTCGAGCGGATGCGCATCGGCGACCGCGTCGACGTGTCGGTCGACGCGTATCCCGATCTCGACCTGCACGGCCACGTCGACAGCATCCAGCTCGGCAGCGGCTCGCGTTTCTCCGCGTTCCCGACCGAGAACGCGACTGGCAACTTCGTGAAGATCGTGCAGCGCGTGCCGGTGAAGATCGTGCTCGACGGCCCGCTGCCGACCCGTCCACCGCTCGGTCTCGGCCTGTCGGCCGTGCCGACCGTTCACCTCAAATGACCGGCCGCCGTGCCGCGGCCGGTGCCGACCGGAGCGATCCGATGCCCGATACCCGCATGCCGTTCCCGTTTCGCGAGGCCCGCCGATGAGCCGGCCGCCCGAGCGCGGCGGCGCGTCCGGCGGCACCTGGCGACCCGCCGCGAATCCGTGGCTCATCGCGATCGTCGTCACGCTCGCCGCGTTCATGGAAGTGCTCGACACGACGATCGTCAACGTCGCGCTGCCGCACATCGCCGGCACGATGTCGGCGAGCTACGACGAGGCGACCTGGACACTCACGTCGTATCTCGTCGCGAACGGCATCGTGCTGCCGATTTCGGGGTTCCTCGGGCGCCTGCTTGGCCGCAAGCGCTACTTCCTGCTGTGCATCGCCGCGTTTACCGTGTGCTCGTTCCTGTGCGGCGTCGCGACCAACCTCGGCGAACTGATCGTGTTCCGCGTGCTGCAAGGGCTGTTCGGCGGCGGGCTGCAGCCGAACCAGCAGTCGATCATCCTCGATACGTTTCCGCCCGAGCAGCGCAATCGCGCGTTCTCGATCTCGGCGATCGCGATCGTCGTCGCGCCGGTGCTCGGGCCGACGCTCGGCGGCTGGATCACCGACCATTTCTCGTGGCGCTGGGTGTTCCTGCTCAACGTGCCGATCGGCGCGCTGACCGTGCTCGCGGTGATGCAGCTCGTCGAGGACCCGCCGTGGCGGCGCGACGCCGAACGCGGAATCTCGATCGACTACATCGGCATCGGGCTGATCGCGATCGGGCTCGGCTGCCTGCAGGTGATGCTCGATCGCGGCGAGGACGAGGACTGGTTCGGCTCGAACTTCATCCGCGTCTTCGCCGTGCTGTCCGTGCTCGGGCTGGTCGGCGCGACGCTGTGGCTGCTGCGTACGAAGAAACCGGTGGTCGACCTGTCGTGCCTGCGCGACCGCAATTTCGCGCTCGGCTGCGTGACGATCGCGACGTTCGCGGCCGTGCTGTACGGCAGCGCGGTGATCGTGCCGCAGCTCGCGCAGCAGCGTCTCGGCTACACGGCGACGCTCGCGGGGCTCGTGCTGTCGCCCGGCGCGCTGCTGATCACGCTCGAGATTCCGCTCGTGAGCCGGCTGATGCCGCACGTGCAGACGCGCTATCTGGTCGGGTTCGGCTTCGTGCTGCTGTGCGCTTCGCTGATCTATTCGCGCACGCTGGTGCCGGACATCGACTACACGCACCTGATGTTGATCCGCTGCGCGCAGTCGCTCGCGATCGGCTTCATGTTCGTGCCGATCACGACGCTCGCGTACCTGACCGTGCCGCAGCGGCTCAACGACGACGCGTCCGCGCTGTTCACGATGTTCCGCAACGTCGCGGGCTCGATCGGCATCTCGGTGTCGACCGCGCTGATCCGCGAGCGCACGCAGGCGCGCATGGCGCATCTGTCCACGCACATGTCGACGCTGTCGCAGAACTTCCAGGATGCGTTGCAGGAGAATGCGCGCGCGATCGGCGCGCTGACGGGCGCGCAGCCGTCGGCCGCGCTGCAGACGGCGAGCGGGCGGCTGTACCAGACCTTCATCGAACAGGCGACGATCCTCGCGTATATCGACGTGTTCGCGATCCTCGCGGTGTTCTGCGCGTTCAGCATTCCGCTGACGTTCCTGTTCTCGCCGGCGAAGGCCGCGGGCGGCGCGGGAGGGCATTGATGATGACGATGCATCGACGCGGCCGTTGCCGACATTCGCTACCCGCACGCGGAATCGCCGCGATGCTCGCCGCCTGCGCGGTGCTTGCGGGCTGTACCGTCGGACCGGATTTCAAGCCGCCGCAGGCGGACGCGCCGGCCAACTGGCATGACTTGCAGGCCGCGGACGCGGCATCGCCGGCATCGGGCGCGTCAGCGGCATCGGCTGCATCAGCGGCATCGGCCCCCGGCGCACATGCGCCATCGTCGCCGGTGACGAGCGCCGATCCCGATCCGCGCTGGTGGCGCGCGTTCGGCGATCCGCTGCTCGACCAGCTCGTCGAGCGCGCCGCGCATGACAACCTCGACGTGCAGGCCGCCGTGCTGCGCATCGCCCAGGCGCGCGCGCAGGTCCGCGCGGCCGCCGCGCAGGGTTTGCCGGACGTGCGTGCGACCGCGAGCTACCAGCGCGAACAACTCGGCCTGAAAGGGATCGTCGAGGAGCAGGGCATCGACCAGCGGGTCGATCGTCTCGGCGCGCCGGGCTCGCCGCTCGACCGGTTCGGGCCGGGCACCGGCGCGAGCGTGCAGCAAGGCGCGCGCGGCGCGCTCGATGCGCTCGAAGCGCCGGTCAACCTGTGGCAGGCCGGGTTCGACGCATCGTGGGAGCTGGACCTGTTCGGCCGGGTGCGCCGCTCGGTCGAAGCGGCCGGCGCGCAGGCGAGCGCGGCGATCGCGAGCCGCGACGATGCGCTGCTGTCGCTGGAAGCCGAAGTCGCGCAGACCTATCTGCAACTGCGCGGCGCGCAAGCGCAGCGCGCGCTGGCCGACGATCTGCAACGCGCGCAGCGGGAACTGCTCGACCTGACGCGCGAGCAGGCCGCGCACGGTCTCGCGAGCGATCTCGACGTGCGCAGCGCCGAGGCGCGGCTCGCGCAGATCCGCACGCAACTGCCGCAGTTCGACCAGCAGATCGTGCTGCTGCGCAACGGTCTCGCGTATCTGGTGGGCGGCGCGCCGGGCGCGCTCGACGACTGGCTCGACGCGCCGCGCGCGTTGCCGGACGTGCCGCCGGCCGTGCCCGTCGGGCTGCCGTCGACGCTCGCGCGCCGGCGCCCCGACATCCGCCGCGCGGAGGCCGAGCTGCATGCGGCCACCGCCGACGTCGGCGTCGCGGTCGCGCAGTTCTATCCGGACATCTCGTTGACGGGGCAAGTCGGGTTGCGTGCGTCGCACGTGCGCGAGCTCGCGCACTGGTCGCACCTGTTCTATTCGTTCGGACCGGCCGTCTCGCTGCCGATCTTCTCCGGCGGGCAGCTCGTGTCGAACCTGCGGCTGTCGCAGGCGCGCCAGGCGGAAGCGGCGCTCGCCTACCGCCAGGCCGTGCTCGTCGCGCTGCGCGACGTCGACAATGCGCTGGCCGTGTACCGCACCGACCAGGCGCGCGCGGCCGCGCTCGACGATGCGGTGAAGGCCGAACAGGGCGCGCTGGATCTCGCACGCGATCGCTACAGGAAAGGGCTGTCGCCGTTCCTCGACGTGCTGGACGCCGAGCGGCAATGGTCGGAAGGCCGGCAGCAGGCCGAGCAGGGCGCGTTGCAGAAGACGACCGATCTCGTCGCGCTGTACAAGGCGCTCGGCGGCGGATGGGAGGCCGGCTCGGGCACGAACTCGGATGCGGGGGCAGAGGCGGCACGCACCAGATAGCCGCAAGCGCGTGCCGGGCTTCGCGAGCCGCGCTCGCGCAACGTCGTTCGCCGGCCCGCGCGCGGCCTCAATCCCACGCGTGCTTGCTGAACTGATAGCCCTTCGAGCGGATGGTCTTGATCCGCTTCGGTTCGTTCGCATCGTCGCGCAGCTTGCGGCGCAGCTTCGAGATGCGGCCGTCGATCGACCGATCGAGGCCGTCGAACGCGATGCCGCGCAGCAGCAGCGTCAGGTCTTCCCGGCTGACCACCTCGCCCGCGCGGCATACGAGCGCCCACAGCAGGTCGAATTCGGTCGACGTCAGGCGCGGCATGCTGCCGTCGGGAAGATGCACGCGACGGTCGGCCCGGTCGATCGAGAACTTGCCGAACACGTATCGCTGCGGCGAATCCGGCACGGGCTCGCCGGCCGGCACGCGCGTACGTCGCAACTGCGCCTTGATCCGCGCGAGCAGCAGGCGCGGCTCGACCGGCTTGCGGAGAAAGTCGTCCGCGCCGAGTTCCAGGCCGAGCAATTCGTCGAACGGTTCGTCGCGGCCCGTCACCATGATGACGATGCCGTCGTAATGCATGCGCGCCTCGCGGCAGATCTCGAAGCCGTCCTTGCCCGGTAGGTTGACGTCGAGCAGCACGAGATCGGGGCGGCTTGCGACGATCGCCGGTACCGCGCCGGCGCCGTCGAACAACGTGTCCACCCGGTAATGATGCTGGCGCAGATAGTCGGCGATCAGCGCGGACAGCGGGACGTCGTCTTCGACGAGCAGGATTCGAATGGGCATCGGTAAACGAAGGGGCAAAACGGGAAGGTGGCGAGCGGTCAGGCCCAGTCCGAACGCGTCGTAGCCGAAGCGACGTGGATGATACTGCGCAACATTCCGACGGAATGTGACGAAATCTGGATCGTTCGGTGAGCTTAGCTGTGGGCCAATCGCTGCGGGCGATTGGAAAGCGCGGGGTGGGTAGCGTCAGGCCGCTTGTGAGGTTGAAACAGGTCGATGCGAGGTCCGGCGCGGCGCGCGCGATGATGCGCGAGCGGGCATCCTTCAGACGAAAACGTTTGCGCCGATCCGGCGTCGGCGAGCCTCCCTTGCACCGGCCGAACCCAGGCCAGGCAAGGTTAGTCGACATATCATTACAAAATATTACCGACGTGGGCGCGTCTCGGTCCCTACAATTCCCGAACCTGACTTACGCGCCTCGCATACTGCGATGGCCTCTGTTTTCCGGTCGCATCGACCGCCGGCTTCGACGACACGTCGAGTCAGGCGGCTCGCGTGCGGAACCGGGATGCGCGTGGGTCGGATCGATGCCGCACCGGCTCGCGACGGGCCGGCAAGCGGACAAGACGAATGATTCACGGAAATCACGGGATTCACGGGGAAGCGAAATGACGCCGTTGCAAGTCGTCCTGAGTCTCGATGCACTCACGCATGCGATCGAAGCCGCGGTGGCGCGCGCCGACTGGAACGAGGCCGTCCGCGCTGCCGAGATGCGTTCGGCGTTCATCGTTGCGCTTGCACCCGATCAACCGGACGAGGTCATGTCGGCGCTGATGAAAGTGCAGGAGATCGATGTCCGGATCTCCACCGTCGCGCGCGAAACGCTGGAGGCGCTCGTCGCGGAGGGCTGGACGGCGTTGCACGCCAGCCGCGCGGCAACGAACGCGCTGAGAGTGCGGCAGCGGTCGCTCGACACTGGCGCCGCGGCAACGCGGCACTGAGATTCGTTTCCTTCGGTGCTGGCATGAGATTCAGAAAACGCGCGAGTCAGGTCGATGCAACACGATGGTTCGCCGAGGGCGACCATGAACGGGTAGAGCGTCGTGAGGGCAAGTGGGCGGTCGCGACGCCGGAAGGCTGGCGATCGGTGAAGCCGGGCGACTGGATCGTGCGCGATGAATGCGGCAACTGCTGGCCGATGGAAGACGGCCTCTTCATGCATTGCTACGAACCGGCAGCGGACTGACCCGGTTGCCGGTTCGCCGCGCTTACCGGCTCTTGCGCGAGAACATCAGCGAATCGGCGTCGTTGAAGCGGATGCGCCGCGGCTCGCCGTAACCGGCTTTCTCCGCGACCCGGATCGAGGCGACGTTGGTCGGCGCGATCAGGCACACGCTGCGCTCGAACCGCTGCTGTGCGTCGAGCCATGCGAGCGCGGCCGCGAGCGCCTCGGTCGCGTAGCCGTTGCCTTGCGCCCACGTCGCCAGCGCCCAGCCGGCTTCCGGCACGCCGCGAATCGGCGGCTTGATGTTCCGATGAAAATCCGCGAAGCCGAGATCGCCGACATAACGGCCCGACGCCTTTTCGCGAATCGCCCAGTAGCCATAGCCGAGCAGCGGCCACAGCCCGCGATACGCGAGCATGCGCATCCACGAGTCGCGCGGTGTGGAGGGCGTGCCGTTGAAGATGTGCGCGACGACGCCGGGCTCCGCCCACATCGCGGCGAGTGCGTCGAAGTCGCCGAGCGGATGGCCTTCGAGAATCAGGCGCGGCGTGTCGAGAACGGGCGGGGACGAGACGGGGGGCACGGCGCTGAATGTCATCGGGCGTTCCATGAGGGAAAGCGGCACGGCTGCCGCGCTTGGGCTCCGTACGATACCGCGTAAACGGCGAGCGGGGCGCAATGCCCCGCCCGCATCGGGGCATGACGTGCGATCGTGCCCGTCCCGTAGGGTCGTTACTTGCGGCTTTTCAGGAAGGAACGCCCTTCGGCCGTGATCGACGCCCCGGAGCGGCCGTGCGGGGGATGGCTGACGAACCCGGCGCTGACGAGCTCCCGCGCGATCGACCAGCCGAGCGCCGGCGCATCGCGGCCGTAGCGAACATCGGCGAGGCGTTCGAGCGCCCAGATCGCGGAGGCCGACAGGTTGGGGGTGTTGGACGTGAGATTGTCGTTCATCGCTTCCTCGGGAAATGGCGTTTCGGGATGGACGGCGCGTGGCCGCGGGATCGGCGGCGCAAGCGTCAGCCTGCTTGCAGCAACGGCAACAGCGCCTGCAGTGCCGCTTCCTCGTCGGGGCCGGTGGCGAGCACCTGGGCCGACGTGCCGCCGTGAACCTGCAGCGACGCGATCGCGCCGCTGTCTTTTGCGTTGCTGCCGTGCCCGTTCGCGATCAGCTGGATATCGCTGTCGAAACGGCGTGCCGCGTCGACGGTCGCGTCGCGCGCGGCGCGGCCCCGATTACGGTTCCAGGCGGGGCCGATTTGAACGTACACGACAGTTGCCACGATGCTGGAAAGCCTCCGGACAGGTGGGCGGAGCGGCGCGCGACCTGCACGGTGGCGCGCGTGTTGCGGACATCGGGCGGCCGGCATGTCACGATTTCCCGCAGGGTCGCGGGGCGCCGGCCGGGCGGAGTGCGCGCGCCATTCGGCGCGAACATGCCGACATCCGCTGCGAAGGCGCATTCAAGTGCGCGGATTGTCGGGAAGTGGGTGATTATAATGCATCGGGCATATCATGTGAATTGCATTATAATGCCGTGTGCGCCGCTGGCGGCCCGTGGCACTGCCGGCGGCCGCATGGCGGCGCATCCGGGCATGCAACCTGCTCGCCCGGCATCGTCGATCGACCCGAACCTCTCCCCGAATGGAAGCTGCAATGAATGCCCCCGCCTGCCCGCAATGCGCGATGGAAAACACTTACCCGGATGGCGCACTGACCGTGTGCGCGGACTGCGGCCATGAATGGTCGGCCGACGCCGGCGCCGAGGCCGGCGACGAACCGGCGGGCGACGTCGTCAAGGACGCCAACGGCAACGTGCTGTCGGACGGCGATTCGGTCGTGCTGATCAAGGACCTGCGCGTGAAGGGTTCGTCGATCACGCTGAAAATGGGCACCAAGGTCAAGAGCATCCGGCTCGTCGGCGGCGATCATGAAGTCGACTGCAAGACCGACATGGGCGGCTTCATGCTGAAGGCGTGCTATCTGAAGAAGGTCTGAGCGCACGGTTCAGGCAGCCGCTGCAGCCGCGTTTTCATCCGCCGCATTTCCAGCCGATTACCCGCACATGGCCGAGGATCGAACTTCCTACGACGCGTTCGTCAGGTTCCTGGCGACGCCGCTGAACGACGGCCGGCCGTTCGTGCTGGAGACGCAGCACGCGGTCTCGCTGCACTTCGATCATTTCGGCACCCAGAGCTTCATGTCGCTGCGCGATCCGGTGCGGCTCGCGCTCGGCTATACGCGCGTGATGATGGGTTTCCTGCTGTTGCAGGCCGAGCCGGCGCACATCTGCATGCTCGGGCTCGGCGGCGGGTCGCTCGCGAAGTACTGCTACCGCCACTTGCCGGGCACGACGCTCGACGCGGTCGAGATCAATCCGGACGTGATCGCGCTGCGCGACGTGTTCAGGATTCCTGCCGATGATGCGCGCTTTCGCGTGGTATGCGCGGACGGCGCGGATCATCTCGAGCGGGCGGACGTCCGGACGGACGTGATCCTGCACGACGCGTTCGTCGCCGACGGGAGGCGCGGGCGCTGTACGGGCGGCACATTTCTCGATATGTGCCGCGCGCGCCTGAGCGAATCCGGCGTGCTCGCGATCAACTTCATGGACGACGATCCCGCCTTGCCGGAGCACCTCGAGCAACTGCGATCGGTATTCGGTTCGTCGTATGCGCTGGTGCCGTGTGGCGACGACAACAACTTCGTTGCATTCGCGTGGAAGGACGGCAGCCGGCTGCCGTC
Organism: Burkholderia sp. E168m22; assembly: GCF_001319805.1. NCBI lineage: Bacteria > Pseudomonadati > Pseudomonadota > Betaproteobacteria > Burkholderiales > Burkholderiaceae > Burkholderia > Burkholderia sp. E168m22. Next base: position 5,295 of record NZ_BBSK01000150.1, on the reverse strand, counting down.
GTTGCGTATCCTGCTGGAGCGGACGCTCGCCTGCCCGCAGGCCGGCGAACTGAAGCTCGCTGCCACCGCGCGGCGCATGAAGCACGGCGAGGGCATCGATCCGCGGCGGCTGGTGTGGCGTGCGCAATCGCACGAACGTTGGGAGATCGGCGCGTAACGGTGCCGGGGTGCCGGGGTGCCGGGGGGTACCCGGCCGGCGCCGCGCGGCCTTGACGGCCGCGCTTACTTCACGCGCTTGCCGATCGCGCTGCGGGTCTTGTACGTGACGCCGTGCCGGTCGAGATATTCGCGGATCAACTGCCGGACGACTTGCGACGGCGTAAGATCCTGCTCCGCGCAGAGCATCTCGAAGGCTTCCTTCTTCGCGGGATCGATCAGGACGGTCAGGCGGGCGGTTTTCGTTTCCATGACGGGGCGAGGGTGGTCGGTATGTTAATCAAATTATAATCGATCCGCTTTCGGCGTTACCGCGCACGCACCGCGCGCACTGCCCGTGGCGCACCATCAGCGTTGGCTGCGCAGCAGTGCGAGCAGGTCGTCGATCACCGGCACGATGGCGAGCGTGACGAGCACCGCGGCGAGCGGCACCGTCGACACGTAGCCCACATGCTTGAAGCCGATGGCGCCGGCCAGGCCGCCGACGAAGAACGACGCGAGCATCGTCGCGTGTATCCGCAGTTTCGAACGGTTGGCGATCACCGCGTGCGCGTCGACGTCGATGGCCGAGCGGTTCCAGTAGAACAGCTTCCCGAGCTCGATGCCGAGGTCGGTCACGATGCCCGTGACGTGCGTCGTGCGGATCTCCGCGCCGGACAGTTTCGTGATCGTCGCGTTCTGCAGCCCCATGATGAAGCACAGCAGCGTCACGGTCACCGGCACGAAGAACGTTTCCCACAGCGCGAGATGGCTGCCGAGCAGCCCGAACAGCAACAGCAGCCCGGCTTCGACCAGCAGCGGCAGCATGAACTGGCTGTGCAGGCCCCGGCGGCGCCCCCAGTTGACGAGGATCGCCGAGCAACTGGCGCCGATCAGGAACGACCCCAGCGAGCTGATGCCGGCGAGCGCGAGCCGCACGTCGCCGAGCGCCGTCTGGTCGGCGATCGCCGACACGATGCCGCTCATGTGCGACGTGTATTGCTTGACCGCGAGAAAGCCGCCGGCATTGGCCGCGCCGGCGACGAATGCGAGCGAAAACCCGAGCTGGCGGTTCGCGGTCGCGCTGCGGTGTTTTCCCGTCAGGTTTCGAAAGTACTGCGCTGGCATAAGGGCTTCGCTCGATCGTCGCGGATTCGCGGGCACAGGCGGAAAAACGATGCCGGGCGGCGTGACGGGCACGCCGCTTGCACCGGATACCGGGCTGCGGAATCATGTGATGAACATGATAATGTCATTATCATACCCTGTTGGCCGGATGGTGCTTTCAGTACAATGGTGCAATGCGTCGCCGGCCGGCTGTTTCGCCGCTGCGCGGCGCGCGCCTGCGATCCCCTTCTGCCCACCGCTTCATGACCCCGATCAAGTTCATCCTTCGCTACACGGCGATCCCGTTCACCGCCATCGTCGCCGTGGTGATCTGGACTGTCATACCATCGTCGAAAGAGATCGATGCGAGACAATACGCGGCGCTGTCGCGCGCGTACGCGAGTTTCCCGCTGCCGTTTAGGCGCGAGATCTCGGACACGATGGCGCACGGCACGATCAACGACCGGCGCTACCAAGTGCTGGTGCGCGATTCGCTGGGCAATGGCGTCGCGCTGGACTGGCCGGCGTCGGGCGTCGGCGGCGTCGCCGACGAGCGGCAAAAACTGGCCGAACTGATTCAGGCCGATTCGGATCTTCAAAGGCAACGGCAATGAAAACCCTGCTGGTTTCTGTGGCATTCGCGATGATCATCGCGAGCCTGATCTTCGCGCTGTACTTCATGAATCACGATCGCGGCAAATCCAAGCGGATGGCGTGGTCGCTCGCCGCGCGCGTCGGCTTGTCGGTCACGCTGTTCCTGTCGCTGCTGATCGCGTACAAGCTCGGCTGGATCGAGCCGACCGGGTTGCCGATCGGGCGCTGACGCGCGGTTGCCGCGCGGGCGCCAGGCGGTTCGATTCCGCGTGATCGCGCCGAAGCGGACTTGACGGCGAGCACCGGTGGTCGATCAGCCCAACGAGGCGGTTCGACCGGGGCAGGTAGCCGTCATGCGAGCGCGGTGAGCGTCGGCGCGGTAGCCGTGCCGCCGGGCAGCGTGGGCAGTGCGTCGAGAAGCGACGCGGTATACGGGTGCGACGGCGCGTCGAATACCTGCGTGACCGGCCCGCTTTCGACCACGCGGCCGCGTCGCATCACGAGAATCCGGTCGGCCACGTGATGCACCACACCCAGGTCATGCGAGATGAACAGCATCGCGGTGCCGTGTTCGGCCTGCAGATCGGCGAGCAGGTCGAGCACTTGCGCCTGGATCGACACGTCGAGCGCGCTGACCGGTTCGTCCGCGACGAGCAGTGCCGGGTTGGACGCGAACGCGCGCGCGATCGCGACGCGCTGGCGCTGGCCACCGGACAATTCGCGCGGATAACGGTCGAGGCACGCCGCACCGAGCTGCACTTCGTCGAGCAGTTGCAGCACGCGGCGGCGGCGCGCGTCGCCGTGGAGTCCGACCACCTCGAGCCCTTCGCCGATGATCCGGCCGACCGAATAGCGCGGATCGAACGAACTGTACGGGTCCTGGGCGATCAGCTGCAGCCGCGCACGGCGGGTGCGCCGCGCGGCTTCGGGGATGCCGTTCCATGGCTGGCCGTCGAGCGTGACGGTGCCGGCGTCGGGTTCGACGAGCCCGAGCACGATCCGCGCGACCGTCGATTTGCCGGAACCGGATTCACCGACGATGCCGAGCGTCTCGCCGCGCGCGAGCGAGAACGACACGCCGTCGACGGCGGGCGGCGCATCGCGTCCGCCGTAGCGCTTCGTCAGCGCGTCGACGGCCAGCACCGGTGCCTGCGCGTCGATGCGCTTCGGCGGCAGCGGCACGCGCTCGGCGGTCGCCAGCCGGAACCCGCGCGACGCGGCGGTGGGAATCGCCGCGAGCAACGCACGCGTGTACGGATGCGTCGGTGCGCTCAGCACGTCGCGTGCCGACCCCTGTTCGACGACCTGGCCCGCGCGCATCACCAGCACGCGGTCGGCCAGCTCCGCGACGACCGCGAGGTCGTGGCTGATCAGCAGGATCGCGTCGCCGGCGTCCCGGCGCGCACGCAGCAGTGACAGGATCTGGCGTTGCACGGTCATGTCCAGCGCCGTGGTCGGCTCGTCGGCGATCAGCAGCGACGCGCCGCCCGCGATCGCGGTGCCGATCAGTACGCGCTGCCGCAAGCCGCCCGACAACTGATGCGGATACTGCGGCAGCCGCCGCTCGGGATCGTCGATGCCGACCGAGCGCAGCAGGTCGGCGCTGCGCGCGGCGACATCGCGCCGACGCGTATCGTGCAACGCCTCCGCGACGAGGTCGCGCACGCGCCACAGCGGGTCGAGCGACACCAGCGCGTCCTGCAGCACGTAGCCGATCCGGCGGCCGCGTATCGCGCGCCAGTCGCGCTCGCGATGGCCGCGCGCATCGATGCCGGCGATCTCGAACCGGGCGGCATCGATCACCGCGTGCGGGCCGTTCAGCCCGACGAGACTGCGCGCGGTGACCGACTTGCCGGAACCCGATTCGCCGACGAGCGCGACGCATTCGCCGGCATGCACGGCAAGGTCGAGCGGGCCGACGACGGCCTGTGTTCCTCGCGGGCCGCGAAACCCGATCGTCAGGCGCTCGATGCGGGCCAGCGGCGCGGCGGAAGATGTCGTTGCGCGCGCAACGGTATCGGGCGTACTCATGCCGCCTCCCGATGTTCGAAGCGCGCCTGCCAGTAGCCGCCGAGCGCGTTCACCGCGATCACGGCCGCGGTGATCGCGAGGCCGGGCCATACGGCGATCCACCACGCGTTGTACAGATAGTTGCGGCCCTCGGCGAGCATCAATCCCCATTCCGCGGCGGGCGGCTGCGGTCCCATCCCCAGGAAGCTCAGTCCCGACGTGCCGATGATCGCGGTGCCCAGCCCGATCGTCGCGAGTACCGGTACCTGCGCGATCGCATGCGGCAACACGTGCCGCCATACCAGTACCGCCGGCGCGAGGCCGAGCGTGCGCGCGTGCTCGACATAGCCGGACGCCGCGACGACGAAGGTCTGCGCCCGCACCACGCGTGCGAAGCGCGGCACCGACGCGACGCCGAGCGCGAACACGAGGTTGACCGCGCCGGGGCCGGTGAACGAGATCAGCATCAGCGCGAGGAGCAGGTCGGGAAACGCGGACACGACGTCGAGCACGCGCGTGATCAGTTCGTCGAGCCAGCCGCGCGCGAGGCCGGCGAACAGCCCGAGCGCGGTGCCGAACAGCGTCGCGACGCCGATCGCAGCCGCGCTGATCGACAGCGAGTAGCGGGCGCCGTACACGACCCGCGAGAAGATGTCGCGGCCGAGCTGATCGGTGCCGAGCCAGTGCTCGGCGCTGCTGCCGAGCTGCGCGGACAGCGGATCGGCAGCCAGCGGGTCGTAGTGCGCGAGCCAGCCCGGTGCGACGACGGCGATCGCGTTCAGCAGCAGATAGACGGCGGCGAGCGCGAGGCCCGGATGGCGGCGCAGCCAGTCGGCGGCGGCGAATGTCGCGGGCGAGCGCAACGTGAAGTCGATGGGCGTGGACATCGAAGTCTCCGGTTCAACGCGCTGCGCGGCGGTCGCGCAGGCGGGGATCGATCAGCAGGTACAGCAGGTCGACGGCCGTGCTGAGCGTGACGTAGATGGCCGCCGACAGGATCGCGATCGCGAGGATCACCGGCATGTCCTTCGATAGCACCGCGTCGACCGTCACCTTGCCGAGGCCGGGCCGGCCGAACACCTGTTCGGTGATCACCGCGCCGCTCAGCAGGCCGCCGACGAGCCAGCCGGCGAGCGTGACGGCCGGCAGCGCCGCGTGGCGCAGCGCATGGCGCACGCGCAGCGCGAGTCCGCCGATGCCCCACGAACGCACCGTCAGCGCGTACGGCTCGTCGAGCGCGCGCTCGATGCCTTGCCGCAGCACGCGGCCGATCACCGCCCCCTGCGCGAGCCCGAGCGACAGCGCGGGCAGGACGAGCGACGCGAAGCCGCGATCGCCGGCCACCGGGAACAGCTTCAGCGTGAAGCTGAATACGAACAGCAGCATGATGCCGAGCCAGAACGACGGCGTCGATGCGAGCAACAGCTCGACGCCCGATGCCGCGCGGCC